>CAZHHK010000117.1:0-10263 GCA_964531405.1 uncultured Spirochaetales bacterium
TTATAATGGCTTCGATGTATGAGAGGTCATAAGTTTGTTACGCTATCAAAATTTTTACTAAATTAAATTGATAAATTCTATGAATTAATAATATAATAAATTTAGGAAAATTTTAATATTAGGAATTCTTTCATGGAAGATGACTTAAAAAAAGAATATAGTTACAAATTTTTTCTGATTTTAGGTATTAATGTTGTTTTTTCTATAATAACATTTGCTTTTATTTTAATACACGCCAAAGTACAGTATTTATCAATTATTTTTTTGATGATATCGGTTATCTTAAGTATAATTATATTTTTATATTATAAATTTGTTTTATTTAAATCAATTAAAAAATTAGATAAAATGGAAAATATACTATTAAATCATGATCTAAAATCTCTAACAATGTCGATAACAGAGCTGGCAAGAGGCAATCTGACAATACAGGCATCTAATTCTGCAGAATTATTAAATCAAAGTAAAAATGAGATATCCTCCTTAATTAGTACTTATAATAATATTTTAAATAAAGTTAAAGAAAGCATTCAGGAATTTAATAATATTACCAATATCCCTTGCCAGCGAATATGCTATGTGGGTGCCGATAGTTTTCGTGAAGGTGAAAAGTGCGGAGAGGCAATGGGAAAAATTCTTGAGGGCAAAGGTCAGGTTGCCATAGCACTGGCTGGTTTTATGGTAAGTGGTCAAAATCTTAGGAGAAAAGGTTTTAAAAATTATTTGGAAAAAAAATATCCGGATATTAAGATCGTTGAAGTAATAGAACATCAAGAAAATATCGATAAATGTTACCAAAGTGTTTTGACGCTCTTAAAAAAATGGCCAAATCTCGATGGCATTTATGTTTGCGAAGGCACAACCCCTTCGGGTGCTGCCAAAGCAGTCATCGACTCAGGGAAAACAGAAAGAGTAAAAATCGTAGCACATGATTTATCTGATGAGACAATGCATTATCTGGATCAGGGTGTTATTACCGCTACTCTTTCTCAAAATCCATTTGCTCAAGGATATGATCCAATAATACATCTATATAATTATCTTGTAACAAAAGAAAAACCCATAATAACCCGGCTGTTAACCTTAATCGAATTGGTTACAAAAGATAATTATAAAGAGCATTGGAATAAAAATGAAGGATCATATATAACTGTAGAAGCCAGAAAAAAATTAGCTGAGCCTAAAGAAAATACTACAAATAAACATTACAAAATAGCATCTATTTTACCTGATGATAAAATATTCTGGAAACCAGTGGCTGACGGAGTTAAGGCGGCAAAAGAGAAACTCAGCAACTACAATGTTGAAGTAAAACCCATTATTACCGAAACAATACAAAATGGCGATTGGAGTTATAAAGCATTCATACCTGTTATAAAATCATTAATTAATGAAGGTTATAATGCCATTGCGCTCCCAATATTCGATCAAAGACTTATATCATACATTAATGAAGAAATAAAAAAAGGAATAGCTTTTGCTACATTTAACTCTGAGCCTATAAGTTTTCGAGGACTGGTTGACTCGGTTGCGGAGAACGCAGTACATCTGTTTAAGGTGAGTGATATTGTTGCCGCCGGTGTAGCAGAAACTTCTCAAGGGACATCCCAGATTACCGATACAATGAAATTAATTCTTTCAGGAACCATGGAACAATTAAAAAAATTATCTGAAACAGAAATAGTTATTAATTCATTATTAACCAATATCAATAATATTATTGAAGAATCTGACAAAAGCATTAAATATGCCAAAAAAAACACAGAAACTGCTAAAATCGGTTATGATATTGTTAAAAAAACAAATAATACTTTGCAGACACTTAATAAATTATCTCAGATTACCACAGATTCAATCAATACTCTAAATTCCGATACTATAAAAATTAATAAAATAATTTCTATTATTGATAATATAGCAAGTCAAACAAACATATTAGCAATAAATGCATCCATAGAAGCATCCCATGCAGGCAAAGAAGGAGAAGGATTCTCCGTTGTAGCCGGGGAAATAAAAAAACTTGCATCACAAACATCAAAAGCTACAAATGACATTACAAACTTAATCAAAACAATTTTAAACAGCCTACAAAATGCAACTAATTCTATAATAAACAGCACTAATGAAATAAATGAAACAAAAAAAATATCTGACAAAGCTGAAGCTGCTCTTAATGACATTATGATTGCTTCAAGTGAAAATGAAACCAAAATACATACAATTGTTGATATGGCAAAAACAATGCATCAGTTATCTGAAAAAGTCAGTACATCTATAAAGACACTCGACAGCATTAATCATAACAACAGCAGGGGTATTGAAGAAATTTCAGAATCAATACAACAGATGAATGTACAGGTCGCAGAGATGATTAAAATCGCAAGATTTTTAACAGACTTGGCTCACTCTCAGGAAAATCTGATAACACAATTTATACTTGAAAATTTTACAGATTAAAAATTACAAAAAATCATTGCATTGTTTTAATTGCCTTTTCAACCGGCAAAACATAAAGGTATTTATTTTTGATAGTTAAAACCTTTAAATCTTTTAATTTTTTAATCGAATCATTTATATCAAAATCTATCTTTTTACCAAAATTATCATTAAAAAACATTTCGATTTTTTCATCAAGGACTGCAGAATCAACTTTATTATTTTTTTCATTTATTAAAAAATAATATCCAAGTATAATTTCTTTTAATTCCTCCTCCCTTGCCTGATCGAGAAGACATTCTATAACACCAAGATTATTATCAAGGTTTTGGAAATAAAGACTGGTTGTAAGATTTTTCAAATAACGCTCAACTGTTTTCTTATAATCAAAAAATGATCTTAACGCAATCCCAAAAAATCCACCGACGAGTCCCCAGAAACTTATCTGTAGCAAAGGATTTATCCCTCTGCCTTGATAAATTAAATACTTTGCAATATTGAAAATCGTAGTGCCGATGCCGGCTATAAGAGGCACTATTATCATAAGTTTATCAAACAATTTTATAAAAACTTTGGTATTTGGAAAGAGCATCTCAAGGTCAACTGTGGGTACATTCTTGAAAATCTTCATATATATCTTATCATACAACAAATTGTCTTTACGCTTTTTATCCTTGGTCTTAAGTTTGAATACGAATATTACCCTGCTATATACATCAAAATCATAGTGCTTTTTAAAGAAATAAAATATTTTTTTTGTCCTGCTGTCTGGATACTGCCCCTTATAAAAAAGATAAAACCACTCATACTCATCAAAGTCAACCTTTAATTTTAGCCCCCATGGCGACTGTCTCAAAAAGCATTTCAATAGATCAGTTTTTGTAATTTCAGTATAATTAGCAGCAGTAATAATCGATTTTAAATTATCGATAAAATCTTTTTCATGTCGCCTAACTTCAGATTGTGAAGATTTTTTGATTTGCAGAGTATCCATATCCGGATCAAACGGAGTATATATTTTTTTTAATCTATCAAGTGAATTATAAAATATTTCATGATAATGCTCATCAGCAGTACTGCAAAAACTCTTAAATTTTTTTGATAAACCTGTGTTTTTTATTTTAGATGACAAAAAATCAACAAGTTCATATCTTTGAAAGGGAATAAATTTTTCTCTTTTTATTGATAAATCACTCATAAAATATCACCGCTATACATTTTTATTTTAGCCAATTAATTATCTAATAGCTTAAAAATATTACATAATCAATTATATCATAAGAATAATCATCAATTGTAATATTAATACATGAATAATTCAAATAAAATGCGATTAATTAATCCAGATAAAATTCGTATTAAAAATATTTCAATACAATATTGTATCATTACATATATGTATCGATACAATATTGTTGCGTAACAATATTGTAATACAACAATATTTTAAATGTAACACAATAAAAATAAGTCGTTAGGCGTTAAAAAAAAGAATAATTATATCAGTTTTCTTAGCATAAATATAAAATTAATAATTTTTCAAAAAATTATAAGTATATTTTTAGTTGTTTATAAATTAATTTTATTTGGCACATATTTTGCATTATAGGATTCATCAATTTTATCAGGAGGAAAAAAATGAAACAACCAAAAATATTTAAATTTGTTTCTATTTCATTAATCATCACATTATCATTTATTTTTTTATACTCGTGCAAAAACAAAGAAAATGTGATCAAAGTAGGTGTACTGCATTCATTAAGCGGGACAATGTCCATAAGTGAAGTTGCAGTAAAAGATGCAGAATTACTGGCTATAGATGAAATCAATGCCAAGGGCGGATTACTGGGTAAAAAGATTGTCCCTGTAATTGAAGACGGCGCAAGTGATTGGCCGACATTTGCTGAAAAAGCAAAAAAATTAATTGAGAAAGATAAAGTTTCTGTAGTATTCGGATGCTGGACAAGTGCAAGCAGGAAAGCCGTATTACCAGTTTTTGAAAGCCTAAACCATTTGTTATTCTACCCTGTCCAGTATGAAGGCGTAGAGGCAAGTAAAAATATAATCTATACTGGTGCTGCTCCAAATCAACAGATCATGCCTGCTGTAACATGGCTACTTGGAAAAGGCTATAAAAAATTTTATCTTCTCGGGTCTGATTATGTATTCCCCAGAACAGCCAATAAAATTATAAAATTGCAGCTCGATGCAGAAGGCGGAATTACAATTGCTGAAGAATACACTCCGTTAGGTCATACGGATTATACTACCGTTATAAATAAAATTAAAGCGGCAAAACCAGATGTTATATTTAATACGCTAAACGGTGACAGCAATGTTGCTTTCTTTAAGCAACTAAAAGCTGCCGGTATAACACCAAAAGATATTCCTGTAATGTCTGTAAGTATCGCAGAAGAAGAAATCAAAGGCATTGGCGTGGATAATATAATCGGCAACTACTGTGCATGGAATTATTTCATGAGTATGGATACTCCGGCTAACAAGGAGTTTGTTAAAAACTACAAAGCTAAATACGGTGCTGATAGAGTTACTGATGATCCAATTGAAGCAGGATATTTCGGGGTTTACCTGTGGGCCGAAGCAGTTAAAAAAGCTGGTACTGCAGACGTCAATAAGGTCAGAGATGCAGTAAGAGGTGTAAAATTCGATGCTCCTGAAGGTACTGTTACCATAGAACCTGTAAATAATCATACTTGGAAAGTGGTACAAATCGGTCAAGTTAACAAAGACGGACAATTTGATATTGTATGGACAACAAGAGATCCGGTACAACCTGATCCATTCCCGGAATTAATATCACCGGATAAAAAAGTTATAGAACCCGGTGTAATGGGGCCAAGGTAAATTATTAATTAGAATAAATATTTCCTCCCTTTATAGAGAGGGAGGAAATATTATTCATCATTATCGGAGTTTAAAAATTATGGAAATTGATACAATAATAATGCAGATATTCAACGGGTTGAGTTTAAGCTCAATACTGCTGATAATAGGTCTGGGACTAAGCATAACATTTGGGATTATGGGTATAATAAATTTTGCTCATGGTGAATTCTTAATGCTGGGAGCTTACACTTCATACATTACACAAAATTTATTATATAAAATAATTGGCGGGAATTATTTTTTACTGGCAATACCACTTTCATTTTTCATTGCAGGTATCATAGGATTAAGTTTTGAAAAATTCTTTATAAGATTCCTTTACGGCAAACCGTTTGAAAGCATCCTTGTTACATGGGGATTGAGTCTTATAATGCAGCAGCTTGCCAGGAATATATTTGGAGCTTCAAACGTTGACGTAACAGGTCCAAAATGGCTGTCAGGAGGTATAAAATTAACCGCAAATATCCAACTGCCATACAACAGAATATTCATTATTATTATATCAATTATATGCATACTGGGTATGTATTTTTATCTGTATAAATTTGCTACAGGCAGAAAAATGCGCGCAGTTATGCAAAACAGAAATATGAGTGCCTGCATGGGAATCAACACACAAAGAATTGATTCTATTACTTTTGCAATCGGATGTGGTCTTGCAGGAATAGCAGGATCTATTGTAAGCCTCTTAGGGTCAATAGGTCCGTCCACAGGTCAAAACTACATTGTGGATGCATTCATGGTTGTAGTTTTAGGTGGAGTCGGCAACTTGAGCGGCACAATAGCAGGAGCTTTAATGATGGGCATCTTAAGTCCTTTTTTCGAGTTTATCACAACATCGAGTATGGGCAAGGTTATCATTTTTATAATAGTTATTATATTCCTGCAATTCAAGCCTTCGGGATTATTCTCAATAAAAACAAGATCGCTTGATTAAAAAAGAGGTAGAATAATGGATAAAATAAGCAATTTAAAATCGATTTATAAAAAATTCCCGTTAACATTCATGATATTTATAGCAATACTACTGTCATTCCCTTTTTATCTGTTTGATTTCAGGCTTGTACTTGTCGGCAAATATATCACTTATGCAATCCTGGCGATCGGACTTGATCTTTTATGGGGATATACCGGAATTTTAAGTCTGGGACATGGGGTGTTTTTCGGCATCGGCGCTTACTGCATGGGAATGTACCTTAAACTGCAAACCGAAACATTGCCGGATTTTATGTCATGGAGCGGTCTCGAAAAGCTACCATGGTTCTGGAAACCTTTCTTGCATCCGTGGTTTGCATTCCCTATGATAATAATTCTTCCTGCGTTGTTCGCCATTATAATAGGTTATCCAACGTTCCGGTCTGGAATAAAAAATGTATATTTTTCAATTCTGTCACAGGCGCTTGCACTTGCAGTATCAATACTCCTTGTAGGACAGCAGCCTTATACCGGAGGTACAAACGGCATAACAAATTTTCAGGAAATACTCGGTTTTCCGATAAATGCAAGAAGCACAAAAGTGGTTTTATATCTTGTAAGCATTTCCTTTTTAATACTCACATTCATTTTTGCCAGATGGCTAGTAAAGACAAAAACAGGAAGGATTCTTATTGCAATCCGTGATGGAGAAAACAGATTAAAATATCTCGGGTATAATCCCGTTGGTTTTAAAGTAATGATCTATATGGTTTCTGCTATACTTGCCGGAATCGCAGGAGCTCTTTTCGTCCCGCAGGTCGGTATAATAAGCCCGTCTTCGGTCGGTATACTGCCTTCAGTGGAGATGGTTATATGGGTAGCAGTCGGAGGACGAGGCACAATAATAGGTCCGATCTTCGGAGCATTCCTAATAAATGCGGCTAAAACTTTTTTGAGTGAAAGCTTTCCGGATTTCTGGTGGTATTTTTTCGGCGTATTATTCATACTAATTGTTTTTATTTTCCCTAACGGACTTGTTTCAATATATGAGATGATAAAAAAAAGGATAACAAAAAAGATAGCTGTTAAAGAAAACAATTAATTTTTATTGGAGAATAAATTATGAAAAATCAGGTAATGTACATTGAAGGCATATCGGTAGATTTTAACGGATTTAAAGCATTGAATAACGTTAATATGTTCGTAAATAACGGAGAACTCCGGTTTTTAATTGGACCTAACGGTGCTGGCAAAACCACACTGCTTGATGTAATTTGCGGTAAGGTTAGGCCATCATCTGGCAGAGTTTATTTTAAAGATAACATTGATATATTATGCATGAAGCCTAACAAAATCTGTAAATCAGGTATAAGCAGGAAATTCCAGGCACCATCGATATTTTCCAACCTGACTGTATACGAAAACATGGATCTTGCCCTTGCAAAAAACAGAGAAATTTTTACATCGCTTTTTCATAATAAGTCAAAAGAAGATGAAGATAAAATAAAGGAAGCTCTGGAAAACATAAGGCTTTACGGTAAAAAAAATGATCTGGCAGGAAGTCTTGCGCATGGAGAAAAACAATGGCTGGAGATAGCCATGACGATAATACAGGATCCTCTTTTACTTCTTGTGGATGAACCGGTTGCAGGAATGACCGGTAAAGAACGTGAATATACTGGAGTTATCTTGCAGGAAATATCCAAAAAACGTTCGGTAATTGTCGTTGAACACGATATGAATTTTGTCGAAATGTTTTCAAATGCGGTTACCGTACTGCATGAAGGGCGGATACTCTGCGAGGGGACGTTCAATGAAATAAAAAACGATCCTTATGTAATTGAAGTTTATCTGGGACGTGACGGAGGAAAAATAAATGCTTAAGATTACCAACCTGTCAAGCGGTTACGGCGAATCGATGATTATAAACGGCTTAAATTTTGAAATCAAAAAGGGAGAAGTTGTCGCTTTAATCGGGAAAAACGGAGCCGGAAAAACAACATTATTAAAAACCATAATGGGATTGATAAAAGAAAAAAGTGGTGAAATATATTTCGATGGCAACAACATAAAAAAAACAAAACCAGAGCAGAGAGCTCTTTTAGGAATGGCGTATGTACCACAAGGCAGAGAAATTTTCCCTTATTTAACTGTGCATGAAAATCTTATACTTGGACTTGAAGCACGTGGCAAAAAAGCAAAAGACATCCCGCCTGATATATACGAACTCTTCCCTGAGCTTAAATCTCTTGAAGACAGACGTGGCGGTGATTTAAGTGGCGGACAGCAGCAACAGCTTGCAATTGCCAGAATGCTTATCAACGAGCCCAAGATACTTCTTCTGGATGAGCCGACAGAAGGCATACAACCGTCCATAGTATTTGCAATTGAGACTGCTATAAGAATGATAAAAGAACAAAAAAATATTTCCATAATTCTCGTTGAGCAGTTTATGGAATTTGCACTGCGACTGTCAGATACATGCTATCTGATGGAAAAAGGAAATTTTGTTTTTAGGGAAGAAACCACTCTGCTTGATGCGGAGAGAATAAAAAGCTATCTTGTACTTTAAAAAGGAGAAATATTATGAAAATGATAATGTCAATTGTCAGACCAAATAAGCTTAACGAAATAACGGAAGCATTAAGTAAAGAAGGAATATTTACATTAACAGAACTTAGCGTAAGAGGACGTGGAAAGCAAAAAGGCATACAGATAGGAGACATGAACTACGACAAATTACCCAAAGAGATGCTTATAATAGTCAGCGAAGACAGTAATGTTGAAAAAATTGTAAAAATAATAACTGATACAGGAAGGACTGGGAACATAGGTGATGGAAAAATATTCATCTTGAATGTTGAAGACAATATAACGATTAGAACAGGAGAGAGAAAAAAATAATTCATTTTATTTAAAGAAATATAGCAGTTAAGCCCTGCTGTTTCATAAAAACTCTTTTTCAAATTACCGGTTAAGAATGTAATTCTGCCGGTAATTTAAAATTGATAATGGACTGTGAAATTCATAAACAGCCCTGAAATCAAAACAAAAAATCAGGAGGAATAAAAGCATGTTTACTGTATACGAAAAAGAAAAATTATTAATTTATGCTGCATCTTTACTTGCTAAAGAAAGAAAAGCAAAAGGATTAAGACTTAATTATCCCGAATCTGTTGCATTAATATCGAGTCAAATTTTAGAATGGGCAAGAGAAGGAAAGACATTGGATCAAGTAATTGAGAATGGTAAATCTATACTTTTAAGAGAAAATGTTATGGATGGAATACCTGAAATGCTTTCCGAAATACAGATAGAAGCAACGTTTATGGATGGCACTAAACTTGTTACTATTCATAATCCAATAAATTAATTTTTTTATTCACAAACAAAATATTAGGAGGTATGATAAAAAGTCCTCAGGATAAAGTAAACTTTTAGTGAACTGTTTAACGACAATGATCTAAAAGCAGATAAGGTTGAAGTTCGACATTTTTTATGGCCAAAAGGCCGTCTAGGAGACTGACGAACCCCAACCGAATCCGTACTATGACCATAAAGGTCGAATAGGAGTCTGGAACTTATCCTAATATAAGTTGCCAAATAGAGTCTGCTTTTTTAATACAACTTAAAAGGAGCAGACATGCTTACAGTTAATATCGGTGTAGATTTACACAAACAACAGTTTACTTGCTATTTTTTAAAGAATAATGTTGGACACAGTGAAAAGTTTTTAACAGATGAATCTGGTTTTAACCAGTTCAAGTTCTTTGTAAACACTATTAAATCTGAGGGATACCAAATCAAGATGGCTGTTGAGTCAACGGGTAATACGCGATTTTTCAAGAATGAAATGGAAAAGCTAGGAATAGAAATTGTAATAGTAAACACTTTGAAATTCAAAGTGGTGAATGAATCAGTAAACAAGACAGATAAAAGAGATGCTAAAACCATTGCTGAGTTTTTGGCAAAAGACATGTTACCAGAAGTCAGACTTTCGAGTGA
>CAZHHK010000118.1:0-10253 GCA_964531405.1 uncultured Spirochaetales bacterium
AAAAATAATTTGGAAAAAGAGGCTTATTTATGGCAAACTTTCGGACAGTAATGACTATTTATATTAAATAATTTCAATTATAAGTAATTATATAACAGAATCTTCGAATTGACTCAAATTAAATGTAACTTTGAGTATAAAAAATAAGGCAAAAAATTGATACGTTGACTCATAATTAATGTAACTATAGGAGAAATTGTGAGTCAAAGTGAAAAAAAAAGCTTATTACTATGCTATTAAGGACAGATATCTTAAAGCAACAAAAAAAGAAAAATCAATCATATTATTAAGTGAGTTCTGCAATGTTTGTGGATATAATAAAAAATATGCGATTAGGATTTTAAATAAAATAGAACCCAAGGTTAAAATAAAAAAGAAACATGGAAGTAAACCAATATATTCATCCAATGAACTTTTTAAAATACTTAAAAATATCTGGATAGCAACGGATTATATATGCTCTAAACGTTTAAAAGCAGCTATCATTCTATGGCTACCTCATTATGAAAAAACTTACGGTATTTTAGATAAAAATATTAAAAAACAGTTATTAAAAATTAGTCCAGCAACATTAGATAGAGTTTTAAAATCTGCCAGAATATATTCTAAAAAAGGACTACACGGAACGAAACCAGGAACATTACTTAAAAATCAAATACCAATTCGTACTGATAACTGGGATATTAAAAAACCCGGGTTTATGGAAGCTGATACAGTTGCACATGGAGGGAACAGTACTCAGGGAGATTTTATTTGGAGCCTTACAATGACTGATATTCATACAGGATGGACTGAAAACAGGCCTGTTTGGAATAAAGGCGCTGAAGGTATTGTAAATCAAATAAAAGATATTGAACGTGCGCTTCCCTTTGAGCTTTTAGGATTTGATTGCGACAATGGATCTGAGTTTCTAAATTATCATTTGTTAAGATATTTTGCAGAAAATGGTAAAAACATAGCTTTTACATGCTCAAGACCTAACAGAAAAAATGATAATGCTCATGTCGAACAAAAAAACTGGACTCAGGTAAGAAATCTATTTGGGTATGATAGACTTGATGATCGCTCCATCCTTGATGCAATGAATGATTTATATGCTAATGAATGGTCTTTATTTAATAACTTTTTTAAACCTTCACAAAAACTTATTAGAAAAGAAAAAATAAATAGCAAATACAAACGTAAATATGATATACCAAAAACACCTTATTTACGTGTAATGGAATCTGAATTTGTACCAAAAGAAAAGAAAGAAAGACTGGTAAAATTATACAATCAACTTAATCCATTTGAGTTAAAAGATTCCATAGATCGTAAATTAAAGGATATATTTATAAATATTTCAGTTACCTCTAATGTGAGGATACGTATTTAGTCTCATGGTTACCTTTTCTTATGAGTCAACGGGTATATTTCCTAAAAAAAATCAATTTTTATTTATTAAGGATAAATCATGAAAAAAAATATTCATCCTTTTTGTAATATTAAATGCAATCTTTAATCTTTATTCATCGGAGCTACGGCTTGACACAATGTCTGCAAGAAATAACGGCTTTAACTTTGTACCGGATTTATGACGTGATTCATTTTATATTACTCCTGCATATTCTACAGAAAATAACAACTTAATAATAAATTCATATTTTAATAATTATTTTTATTTCTCAAAATGTCATTATAATTATGACGTCGATTATTCTTCAATTTTTACTGATAGAATGACCCAAAATTTAGATCAAAACAGAATAAATCTTAATCCAAATGTATTATGTGATATGATTATACCTGTGAATGTATTTAATATAGGCTTTAAATTAAAATATACATTTTACTATGAAAATAATTTAAGCAATTATGAGGAAATATATGAAGATAACAGCGTAATAGATAAAGATATAATAAAAAGTAATGATACCTTTTATTATAATATCATCGAGGGAAATATACTACTTTCATGGAAAATAAATGAAATTATAAGTGTTGGTCTAACAAATGGAATTAAATCTTTGATCAACTATTATTATGATGAAAAATCAAATGATGATATATAGCCCTTGGGAAAGTGCCATATGATATTTCAACCAACAACACGCTGGGAATTATTATAAAAAAAGATTCCTTCAAAACATCTATATCAATACCGTTTAACTACAATTATCAGGAATACGGTAATCCTTTTCAATATGATGAAGATACAAAAAAAGGGACTTATATACAATATTCAAATACTTATTTTACTGGCATAACAGGCATTTTTGATATAAAGGTAAATGATATAATATCTTTTAAAATACCGGTAGAATTTGATCTACAGATAACAGATTTAACACTACACTACCATTTTAAAGACACCATACGGGGTATAAATGTAGATGATAATGATGATTTTAATTTAATAAAATATTCTATTCCTAATTAAGGCGGGTTTATCGGTTTATCATAAGATTTAAGGAAAACAGTTTGTTTTTTTATGGATTTGATCTAAAACTACAACCGAATTTTGAATATGAGAAAGATACATATGACCTTTATGAAAAATATCTTAATGTTAGCACAGGTATATTCCTAGGCGGCGAATTTGAAATCACCAAATGGTTTACATTACGAGTATGTACAAGAACAATCATAATCGACTATACCAGTTATTTGCTATTTGAAAGGTATAATTCATATCCATATTTTTATACCCCTTATTATTCCAGTTATTCATTAGGGACATCAAATATAACAATCGGATTTATGTTTAAACCATCAAAAGCTTATATGATTGAAATAAATACAAGCTTATTAAATATTAATTTTTATAGCAATTCAAGCAAATATTATGATGAAAATTTTGAATATATCAATAATTCTAAAACACTTTCATTCAGGATTGAGGCAGGAATTTATTTTGATATAGATTATAAAAATAAATATAAAAAAGAAAATAATAAATCTATTGAAAACACATACGATACATCGAATAATTAAAAACTCAAATTGCCTTCAAGGACAAACTCGGCACCAAACCTGCTTACATATTTAAATTCCCTTTGGCTATAATCAAGGGAATATGCCAGATGTATGGTGCCGTTTAAGGTAAAATTATGATTAAACCTGTAACCAAGTTTTGGAGTAAAATCGATTTTGATTGGGTTATCGACAATTGTCGTAATCCAGTCACCGATCATATTATGAAAAAACGAGCCCGCCTGCAATAACAGGCTTAATTCAAAACCATATTCATCATCAGTATCATAATCCCTCTTAAAAAAATTTATATACAATAACCATCCATAGGTAAATCTATGCTCTATTTTTTTATAAAAAATATTATCAGTTAAATATTGTCTGTAATTAAATGAATTCTCTACTTCCAGGCTTTTAAAGGAAACCAATTTGACATATATATTATTTTCCGTATCATAGTTATTTTCATCTTTTTTGATACTGATGTTCTCAGAAATACTGTATTTAAATTCTATATCCTTTAAATTCATGGTAGGTGTATCTCCGCCGCCGTTTAACATTACAGAAATTGTATACGAAGGATCATAATCCATTAGATTAACTATCCGTTCGTAAAACCCAGTGCTAAAACTATACGGCAAAAACCAGCCAGGCTCAAGATATATAGACCAATCCCAGCTTAATTTTACCGAGTCATTCAATTGATTAAATTTTGTATTTACCCCGACAAGATGCCTGCCACCGTCTTTATAAAGTGAAGAAAACGGCGGGTAAAAAACAATTTCAGTAATATAGTTAAACGAATCACTAAATTCCTGAAAATATTCATCCCATCCTATAATTTCGCTTTTATAATATTTAAACCTGTTAAAATTTATAAATCTGCCGTATTGAATGATAAAAATATTATTTTCCCTGTCAAGATATTTTGCTTTAATATCCAGTTCGATATTATTTGTATATTTAATATCAAAAATAAAATTCTTATTTATATCTATTAAATTTCCGTAATGTTTCAAAATAATATCATTCTTAAAATATACAGGCTCTGCCATAAAAAATCCTGAGTGAAAATCAAAATCGAGAGCTTTATTAATACTTTTGTCAATAAACGAATTAAAATCATACCGAAAGAGATATCCAAAATTATCCAGAGAAAAATTACCAGATATATCTTTTGAGTTTTTTTCACTAAATAAAGAAAAGTGCATTCTATTATAAATATTATTTATATTAATTGTATAATCGGTATATAGTCTGTTTGAAGTATTTTTGTAATTTTTAATGCTTGATATTATATTATATCCAAATTTAAAATTAGCATAGCCAATAAAATCTGCACCAAGCTCCAAAAGAAGGTTTCTGTTTTGATTCATGTTGTCTGTATTTATTTGATTTTTATAAACAGGTATGCTAAACCTAAAATAATCATAATAAACTGTAAACATAAGAGGATTTTTAATATCCCCATCCCTTGAAAATTTCATTCTGTATTTTTCCAGAGAATTAAAAACCTGATCTTCTCTTAAAAGAAAATCAAGCAGAGAATAAAAATACCAATCGACCTCTGCCAGCGTATATTTTAACGTAAAGTCATTCTCTAAAAGATTATCTTTAAGCGGCGATATTTCATTAATCATAAAGTTGTATGTTGAAAACGAAACAGCCTCTCTTATATACGGTGATTTAAAAACATTAAAATCACCGTATTGTATATTAAAACCCGGCTCGGAATACACGAATTCATTTTTTGTAGAAAACCCAAATAGAGGTATTGCATCTTCCATACATATTTCATCAAGATAAAAAACATTGTCCGCTATATCCGATGATTCATTTAAAAATTCTATTTTAATACCTGATATCAATCTGTTGGATTTATTATAGCCATCAAAGGATTCATAGTAAAATTCCATTTTTTCCCACTTATCACTATTCACATTTTTAAGATCAAATTTATCAGACATTTTATTCCCATTGGTATCAACAAGCGTAATCTTTATTTTTCTCTCCGTTTTTTCCTGCATCAGTATGAATATATTCATCTTCTTAAAAGCTGATATATCAATAGGTTTTATGAATTTCTTTTCAATATAAAAAGGGTCATTCTGCTTAAGACGGATCATCATGGTTCTTTCCTTATAACGCTGATAATGCAGACTTTTGTCTATATCAGGATTATCCTTTGAAAAAATATGACGTAACAGATAGTTATCCTCAATCGGTGAAATCTCCAGAGCATCAGATGAGCCAGTCGTTTTATCATAAATCCATCCTGTCTCGGCAAACCTTATTTGGTTAAAGATCAACGAACCTTTAGCACCGCCTGGCGAATAAATAGTAATCCTTACAGCCCTGCAATTTTTTAAACGTTCAGGATTATCGATTGTCAAATTTATATTATTGTACTTTTTGTCAATAACGGCATAATGCAATGATGTTTCAAGATCAGTAAATGTTGAAATTTCCGACACAACATTACCATCTGCATCAAGCAGCCCATTATCATCAAAATCATTTGTAGAATTAATCCCGTCTTTTTTACCTTTATACATATAATATGATCCGCCGTCATTTATGTGATACGATAAACCTTCATCTATTACTTCTTTCTGTACAACTGTATTCGTCACATCATAGCGTTCTGAAGTTTTACCTGCATCAACAAAAATTCTCACCTGCCCTGTAAGATTTTCTCTTTTAACAGCAAGATTAATACTATTAAACTCAGAAAAGTCCAGTAGTTCGTTTATTGAAGAAACAGGCAGGGAAAAACTTACCGCTTCATTTGCATCAAGCTCAAATTCCGTAACCAGTGACAAAGTATTTTTTTTGTCTGTGAATTTATTTTTTGCCGTATCGTAAGTAAAGCCGTCACACGAGCTGTATGGACCTATATTTGCATTATTTTTATAGTCTTCTCTTGAAGGTTTGTTTTTGTCATATATTGAAATAAAATCAAATCCACTTGTTGTGCCAAGAGCATGCATATTCCTGTAATACAATCTGCCTTTGCCATTAATTGGATCAAAACCGTCAGCCGCACCATAAGTTGTAGGAAGATCAACAGGATACCAGTCTTTATAATGAAGGCTTAATTTATAGCCGGTTAGCTCATATTCAAAATCATCGATTATTGTTATCCCTTTTAATTCGGGATAGTACATGGAAAAACCAGCATTAATATCGAATTTTAAATCGCCGTTTTTATCGTTGAGTAAAAATTTTTTATAGTCTCCGGTCAGGTGGGTAAAATACAATAACTCGATTGAATGCGGATTAAAATAATAGCTTTCTTCCCATAATTTTACTGGCATCTTATACCAGAGAGAATCACCCAAAATCAGATAATCATTCAGCCTGAAATCATTCTTCAAACTCGCAGTTAAATTATAAGTATCCTCCTCATCTGTCAGATAATGAACCTCAATTATATCAGTGCTGTTTAGATCAAAATTTAAAGTTATATTCTGTCCGGCAGAATCATAAAAATACTTATCGCTTGTCAATAAAACAGAATTTAAATATACAAGTATTGTCTGGTGAATCGGCTTGTTTGTAAGTTTTAAATCAGCCTGAGATAAAAGACAGGAGTATTCTATAAAATTCTTGTTGTATTTTGATTCGGGAGTATAAAATGAAAGATAAAATATATTTATTTTATCAGTATCAATATAATCATAGAAAGGATAGATGTTATAAATATCGCCTTTGGTATTTGATTTTGTAATTCTCAAACATCCTGTGTATTCATCATAATTTATATCAAAGCCGTTTTGTCGTTTATTTTTTTCATTTAAAATACTGGAACTCAATTGGTTGATCCTTGTACCCGATCTGGCTATCCTGTATGAATTTTTTTCTTCAAAATAGGTAAAATTATCATCATAATTCAATATTAAATAGTACTTGCTGCTATGTCTTGTAAAATACTCAGGGTTTGAATATCTGTCAAAATCAATATTACCCTGCAGCCCACGTCTTCCGCATTGGATGCTTCCCACTTCATACAATCCTCCAGACACTAGAGCTTTATAATAAACCAAAACCTGTTTTTTATAAACTGAGCCGCTGAATTTAATCGTACCATTCTGATTATCAAGAACATAATCGATATTCATCTGCATTCTTTTATATCTTCTGCTGTCCGTGGAGCTTGAGTCATTAAAATATTCTCCGTTTGAATCACTTATGTAAACTTCAAATACATCGGATATATTTTTATCCGGCAGATAAAAATATATCCCCCTTTCATACTGAGTTGCCAAAAGCCTTGATTCAATCTCCTGCCTGCCACCTTTAAAAGTATCGATTATAGTTTTAACAGAATCAAACTGCAGATCAAATCTTCCTTTATAAATATTATTCCCGTAATCAAAGCCAAAATTTATATCCTGAGCTCTGCCCCCTTTAATAGACCTGTAAGGATTTATTTTAATTTCACCGGGTTTGTTTGTAATATAAAGACTGTTAAAAAAAGTACCCACATCATACCTAAAAGTATACTCTGTATCATCAGGATCATCATTAAAGAATAAATGCAGATATACGCCGTTATCCGTTTTCCAGTCAAGCGAAAGAAGGCGGGTTTGATCGAATATTATTCCTTCCATCATTCCTGGAATCGTTAGAATCCATGTAACTTCAGGATAAATCGTTACGCCAAAACCATATCCGATTTTGATATTCCAGAAGCCAAATATGTTAATATCGGAGTCAATTTTGCCGATTTTAAAATTATAGACTGTACCTTTTTTCTCAAGGGTGTCAGTTTGTACCGAATAAGCTGGCAGAGAAAGTTCTTGATTGTAGTCTGTTATCAATATGCTTGAGAAAGAATTTATGGTTGAAAAAAGTATTATGATAATAAATACATTAAATTTCATAATTAGATGTTTGATAATAATTTAGCATAATAACAGTATAAAATATACAATATTTTATTTTTGAAGACTTAATAAAATTTATATATCAGGAAAAACAAAATGAATATCAAAACAGTAATAAGAATATGCCTAACTATCCTTCTTACCATGCTTGCGTTAATTTTTATAGTTTTATGTCAGATTCCAGAAATGGAAAAAGCAAAAACCGATGAAGCATTCTACATTATAAAAAAAATAGACAGTGATTTAAATAATTTCGGAGAAGTTAAAAATGATACATTAAGGTCAATAAATCCTAATTTTTTTTATGCTGTCTGGATACAGGAAAGATCAAGAAACTGGCTGCCTGTTGCATATAATAAAAAATATTTAATAGAAAAAGAATTAATAAGTCCTGTTATTAGACCTTACAAGATTAATAAAACATTCGAATTATTTCCTCAAATTAATCCTCTACGCATTAATAATAGTCAATATTATATGTGGATGATAAAATACAATATCGATTATTACTTAAAATACATTGGCCTACCCATATTATTTTTTATTCTTTTTTATCTGGTTTTCATTTTGATGATAGAATTAATTTTTATTGAAAAAGTAAATCCGGAAATTATTCATAAAAAAGAAGAGGATAATAAATTTTATGATGAAGATGATACCTTTTGCAAGGAAGGCAGTAATGCCGGTATTTTAAAAAGTTATCGCGAACTTTGGGAAAAAAATTTTAAAATAACCGATGACTTTAAAAATAATTTCCCATTTGATAAAATAAGTAAATTGATAAAATTCAGCACTACTCCCATTATTTATTTAAAAGATTCGCTGGAATTTGCAACTAATTACTTTGGATGGAAAAATTCTAAAATATATATTTCTCAGAATGATAAGATTATTGATACTATAACGAATGAAATAATCGATGAATCTGAAATAAAAATACCTGTTGATGGGCATCAAAAGGGACCTATATTTATTCCACTATTCCCCTATAATTCGGAAAAATTATATGGATATTTATTTTTTGAATGGGATAAAGAAAATAAATATCATATTGCAGATATTTTATTTTTCTTAAAATTTTTGTTCAGCGATAAAGCAAAACCAATTTTTACAAATCATAATAATCTTGAAAAATTAAAAAATATACTTGAAGTAAAACTCAATAAAAATTTTGAAATAGGTTTTGCAATACTTGAAGTTGAAAATAAAAACAGACTATTAGAAGAATTAAAAAGAGAATGGATCGATAAACTTAATCATGATATAAAAGAAAAACTCATTGAATCATTCACAAAAGAAATGATCTTCAATATAGGCGATTTGTATTTTTGTATAATTGCAGAAAATATAAATCAAAAAGATTTTATAAATAAAATTGAAAAATGGATAAATAATATCGATTTGCATTTTTACAATGTATCAAATGAATACGGCAGTATTGCAGTTTCATATATATACGGGGTAAGCTTTAAATCCAACCGTAACATTCATCCGATAAGTTTGATAAATGAGGCTGAAGAGAATTTAAAATCTGCAAATATGAAAGATATTAACGAAGCTGTTTATCAGTAGCTGCCTATATAAACATTTGTAAAATTACTGGTACTTATCTTTATTTGATCCTTACTTAATTCATCTTCATTGATTTTTGATTTTATTGAAAAGCTAATATTCATAAACCAGTCACCACTTTGATAAAAGGGAATGCTCGCATAATAGATTAAATCATTTTTATCAAATTGAAAATCCAGACTTCTTACCTTATCACTTCCCTGCTTTACAGACAGAGAAGAAATTGAAAATATATCATAAATATTTTTCATAAAAATAACAAGCTTATATGTATTATCTTCTACAATGACTTTAAAATCGGGTTGTAATTCAATCAATTCGATATTTATATCTTTATCAGAATAAATCTCAAAATTTTTTATTATTTTATATGAATATACTTTTTTTGTATTTTCAGTTTTATCAATAAAGCCATAAGAATAAACATCATATCTACCCGGCAAAATTTTTAATACTTTTTCATTCTGAATATCAAATAAATTAAAAGCATAAGATTCGCCACGATATTCATGATTCTTAAAATAAACATGATAAGCACAGGATTGCTGGTTTAAATTTTCATAAAGTTTTATATTAGCAGTAATAGGATTAATTGTTGTTTTTTCTTTAATTACAGATTCACAGGAAATTAATAAAAAAATAAATAAAATAAATTTAAAATTTCTCATAATTAGACCCCATAAATTATTTATATATATTAATATGGTTAAACTTCATTTTCGTTTACAATTTTTAAAAAATAATTCGAATGATTTCATATTTTTAAAAGATAATATTTATATAAAAATATTTAGGTAGTGTCAAAAATTTTATGAAAAAATTATGAAAACACTGCCAGTG
>CAZHHK010000119.1:0-10249 GCA_964531405.1 uncultured Spirochaetales bacterium
TTGATATTTTTTTTATAAAAATGTATAATTTATTAAAAATTACTTTAAAAGGATAAAATTATGGCTAAAAAGACAACATCTAAATCTGCTGGTTCTAAAAAAGATGAGTTATTAAAAATTATTAAAGATCTCGATGAAAAAGGAATTTCTCTATTAATCGAGCAGGCTAATACATATAAAAAAAGCATGGCAAAAATCCCTGTTAAAGACGAGAGCACAAAGGGAGCGACTGTTAATATTATCCCTGATGCAAAAATGACTAGTTTTGTCATTCAAATTGGCAATATTAGAAAGGTATTTACAAGAGATGCATTCAGAGAAGTAGTTAAAGCATGCCATAGTGCAAAAGCTGTAAGTGATGCTGCAAAAAATCTTTATACCCTATTATTAAAAGATAAAAAGGATTTTTTAACCGATAATAATATTAAAAAATCTGTTGATCCAAAACTTATTAGCTTAATAAATAGTGTTAAAAGCAAATATAAACCTAAAGCTTAATGCTCTTTATTAATATTAGATGACGGATATTTTCCGTCATCTAATATTTCTTTATATTTTTAACAGGATAACATTTGTTAAGCCGAGCACTGAAATTGTAAGAAAGATGAGCATTTTTTAAAAAGATGAAGCTTATTATTAATAATTTTAGTGCTTACTCTTGGAGATAAATGCCATATTCAAAAAGTTATTCAATTAACCATCTTATTTCTAAACAGCCACGCTGGTTTAAGTTACATGAAAATTATAATTTAATGCTTAGTTATTTTAAAGCAAGTGATGCTTTACAAAATTTGAGAATTTCTAAAAAAGCTTATTCTATTTTAAATAACTGCAAAGTATCAAATGACAAACTTAACTATTTTTATAAAGTTTTCAGAATTCCCAAAAATCCTTTTTTCCCTGTTTTTTTAAAGATTAAATCAGATTATTTAAAAGATAAAAGGGACAGAGCATATGAAAAATTAAAATATATCAAAAATATAATGAATAATCTTGATGAAAAAGTTATTAATCATTTAAAATATTTCATTAAATATGAAAAAACAATAAATATTAACAGGAATACACCAATTTGGAATAAATATTTTTTCCCAAAATCTAAAAAAAAAGCAGATGAATTTTATAAGTTTAATAAGAATAATTGGACAAAAATATTTTTTAAATTTATTGAGTCATTAAATAATTACTATAATTGGATAGATAAAATTTATGGAAAAAAACTTGTTGCTCTTTTTATTCTTGAACTTGAAATTGCTAAATACAATACAGAAAAATTAAAATCACAATTTAGAATATTATCAAAAAAATATCATCCGGATGCAGGTGGTGATTCAGAAAGCTTCAATAATCTTATGCTTGCAAAAAAAATTATGATCGATAAAACCTTTTAAAAGTTCTGTCCCCACTCAAGTCTATCAATGATATCGGTAATTCCATTTAATATATGAAATAATCCTCCGTATTTATAATCTTTTGCTTTTTTTGTCATTTCTGCTTTTACTGGATTATTTGAAATATAATCAAAGGTGTCTATAAACTGTCGTATATCATCAATTATTTTACTCCAAAACCTTCCACACCAAACATGCCCGAATGTTTTAAATATTTTGTTATAATGCATCGCGAATACGGACAAAATCCATTGCATGATCTTGGATAATGATTCATCCTGATATTTAAGCGGTTGTACGATAAAATGTATATGATTATTCATAATAACAAAATTATAAATGATAAATTTATATTTCTTTTTTGCTCTTTTTACGGTATCAAGAAAAATATCCTTTATATCGTTAGAACTTAAAGAATCTTCACCTTTGTTTATTTTAGCAACCACATGATATTTTGCGCCTTTTCGTAATAATCTTGGCTTTCGCATATTTTACCTCGTTTAATTATATTTTTATATATATATTAAACGCTTAAAACTTAATTATCGTTTACACGACATGATAAAAATTTAATAATTTTTAAAAATTTAAGCTCTAGCTCTGACCCCCAAAAATTACTTTTTTCTCTGAAAAATTTTTTGCAATCCTTCAAGTGTAAGCTCAAAATGACTTGGTCGACCATGTGGACAATTACTTATATTAAGCTTAAAATATTCATCAATAATTTCTGCGATTTCAATTAATGAAAGTCTGTCCCCCTTTTTTATAGCTTCCTTGCATGATGCTTCAATTAAAATATAATCGATTGGGTCTTTTTTTGAAGAAAGATCGAATTCCCCCAGATAATTCTTTATAATTTCAGTTGCATACTCATAGTTTTTTTTAATCAATAAGACAGAAGGTATTTCTTTTACGATAATTGTATCACCTTCACCTTTTTCTATATTAAATTTTTTAGAATTAATAAGCTCTATTTTAACATCAAGATCATCAGCAAAATTTTCAATGTCAAATACAATTGGAATAAGCAATTTTTCACTGTTGCTTACTTTTTCATATTTTTCTTTTTTGTAATGAAAAAGTATTGCCTCTGACGCAGCGTGCTGGTCAATGATTAAAACTTTATCATCTTTTTGCACTAAAATAAATGCATCAAAAGCTGTACCTATTATTTTATATTCTTTTTTTTCATCAATAGATTGTAAAATATTATCATCCGATTTTTCAACAACTTCTTTTATATAATCAACATAATAATCATTTGTGTTTTTTTCCGAACAAAGTCTTATCTCACTTTGATTAATCTTACTTATTAATTTATCTTTATCATTAGTTTTTTCTATTAAGCCAGATATATCCCTATTTCTAAAAGCGCTAAAAGCTTCAATTATTACTGATTGAATTGCCGTAAATATTTCATTTTGATTTATAAATTTAATTTCTTTTTTTGCAGGGTGAATATTAACATCTATGAGTGAAGGATCAATATCTATATAAAGATAAATAAAAGGATATCTGCCATGAGAAATGAAATTTCTAGTCCCGCTATCGATTGCAGGATAAAAAAAATTTACAAAAACCGGACGGGAATTTATAAAAATATTCTGATAATTCCTGTTTTGAAAAAAAACATCATCCGAAGAATGATATAGTAAAAGTTTCAGCCCACTATTAATTTTTCTTTCATATTTATAAATTTCAAAACTATTTTCATTTTTATAAAGTAAGAAAAATGTATTTTTAAAATCATTGTTACCCTGAGTGGCAAATATTAATTCATCATTATGATATAATTTAAAAGAAATATCAAGAAGGGACAGAGCTTTACTTATTACAGTTTTTTTTATACTGTTCCATTCTGAAATTTCAGATTTTAAAAATTTTCTCCTTGCCGGCAGATTGTAAAAAATATCCTCGACTTCAACCTTTGTCCCCCTATTAAAAGCAACAGGCTCGGGGATAAATTGCTTTTTCCCATAATTTGATATTTTATATCCAGGCAATTTACCTGTATTGTCTGTATTACTGGTAATAATTACCTTTGATATTGTCTGTATAGAATGAAGAGCTTCTCCTCTAAAGCCCATTGAATAAATTTTTGAAAGATCATCAATAGATTTCATTTTACTCGTTGCATGCATTGAAAAAGCTAAAGCGAGGTCATCTTTATGAATACCAGATCCATCATCTACCACAGAAATTTTTTTTAATCCTGCTTTTTCAATCTTAATTATGATTTCTTTAGCCCCTGCATCAATGGAATTATCTATTAATTCCCTCACTACTGAGGACGGACGTTCAATAACTTCGCCTGCCGCAATTTTAGAATAAACCTCTGCTGGTAATAATTTTATTCTATTCATAGACATGACTATACTTGAAAAACTTTTCAATGTAAATAAAATTTATACTTAAAGATATAAAAAAAAGGATAGAAATAACTATCCTTTTTTTTATTAATTTTATTAGAAGCTTGTTTTATCTCTCTTTACATATTTAGTATGTAACAAATGATGTGACTTTTCCCCAAGAGGTTTGATTAAAAATTCTTCATATAATTTTAATATATCAGGATTTTCATGAGATTTTCTTAATTTCTTGCCTTCATCTTCCTTGTATATCGCTTCGATACGTTTTAATCTTACGCTATCATCGGTGAATCTAGGTTGTCCGCCTCCACCTATGCAACCACCTGGACATGTCATTACTTCAATGAAATGAAAAATTTCACCACTTTTCACCATTTCTAAAATTTTTCTAGCATTGCCTAATCCATGTGCTACACCAATCTTAAGATCAACACCTTCAAGAAATTTCCAGTCAGGCAAAACTTTTTCAATTTTCAAGCTTGCCTTTTTAACTCCCTCAAGACCTGCTATCTGCTCAATATGCAAATTTTTAAATTCCAATTGCCTTCCTGTAACAATTTCATAAACCGTTCTTATAGCGGCTTCCATTACGCCACCCGTATTTGCAAAAATATCAGCAGCACCGGTTGACAAACCTAACGGAGCGTCCATCTGTGAATCCGGTAATCTATTAAATTCAATGCCTGCTTGAAGGATCATCCTTGAAAGTTCCCTGGTAGTAAGTACATAATCTACATCCTGCACTCCGCTGGAGTTCATCTCTTCTCTTATACATTCATATTTCTTTGCCGTGCATGGCATTATTGAAACAACAACAATATCCTCAGTTTTCTTGCCTATCTTATTTGCATAATAAGTTTTTGCAAGGGCACCAAACATCTGCTGCGGGGATTTACATGTCGATAGGTTATCTGTATAATCCGGATAAAAATGCTCCATGAATTTTATCCATCCAGGTGAACAGCTTGTAAACATTGGCAGAGCAACTTTTTCTTTATCAACTAGAGCCTTCTTTAATCTTGTTAACAGCTCATTTCCCTCCTCAATGATCGTAAGATCAGCTGTAAAATTTGTATCAAATACCTTGTCGAAACCTAATTTTCTTAACGCCGTCACCATTTTACCTGTAACAAGGGTCCCGGGCGGATAACCAAAACATTCTCCCAGTGCAGCCCTTATTGCAGGAGCGGTTTGTACTACAACAAATTTATCGGGATTTTCAACTGCATCCCATACCTCTTCAATATAGCTTTTTTCTGAAATTGCGCCTACCGGACATACAGCAGAACACTGCCCGCATTGCACACAAACTACATCTTTAAGATTTCTGGCAAATGCAGGACCAATTACACTTTTAAATCCTCGATATTGCTGGAATAACGAACCTACAGTCTGAAGCTCGTTACATACAGCAACACATCTTGCACATTTTATGCATTTACCATTGTCTCTTTTTAAAGCTGGTGTAGAATCATCTATTACTTTAGGCGCTTTCTCACCCTGATATTTTATATCAAGAACGCCGAATTCTCTTGCAAGCTCCTGTAATTCACAATCATTATTCCTTTCACATGTTTTACAGTCGCCATCATGCTCAGACAATAAAAGTTGTACAACAGTCTCTCTTGCCTTTCGGACACGCCTTGTATTAGTCCTGATTTTCATACCTTTAGTTACAGGAGTCGAACAAGCCGCAACTAAATTCTTTGCACCTTCTACTTCAACAACACAAACACGGCATGCCCCTTTTGGTTTGTAACCGTTTAGATAGCAAAGTGTCGGTATATTAACTCCGGCTTTTCGTGCAACATCAAGTATTGTCATTCCTTCATTATATTCTATGATCAAATCATTCATTTGTACTGTATTCATCATTTTCTCCTTTTTATATTATTAACATTTTCCGTAGTCACATCTCAAACATCTTTGAGCCTGACGTGTTGCTTCACTTACAACCCATGGCATTTCAACTTCATCAAAATTATTCTTCCTTCTATCAACTGGCATCAATACCATCGGTTTTCTAGGGAATGTAACCGGATCGGCTTCAGGATCAAAGCTTGTATCAACTTTTTTATCTTCTCTCCAGAATGCGTGTTCTTCACCTGTTAAATATAAATCTATACCCACAGCGGCTTTTTCTCCGCTGGCTATTGCCTCAATTACAGATAATGGACCAGTTACAGCATCGCCTCCAGCAAATATCCATGGGACACTTGTTTGTTGTGTTACAGGATCTACTTTAAATCTGTCGTTCCTTAAAATATCAAATTCTATGCTCTTTAAAAAATCAGCTCCTCTCAATGTCTGTCCGACAGCATAGATGACCTGATCGGCTTCTATATCAAAAGTATTCTGATCCTGCTCGGGTCGTCTTCTTCCTGACGAATCAAAGTCACCAAGCCTCATCGCATGACATCTTACGGCTTTAACTTTACCGTTTTCTGAAATTATCTCTGATGGATTGGTGAGTGTCTTTAATACAACTCCCTCTTCTAGTGCTTGATCGATTTCTTCAAGATAAGCAGGCATTTCTTCCATTGTTCTTCTATAAACAACGGTCACATGAGCTCCAAGTCTCAATGCCGTACGTGCAGCATCTATTGCAGCATTACCTCCTCCCACAATAACAACTTTTTTCCCAACTTTGACAGAACCTCTTAAATTGTATTGTTTCAAAAAATCCAGTGCATCTATAACATCTTCATTATCGCTACCCGGTATATCAAGTTTCAATCCTTTAGGTGAACCTACGGCAATAAATACAGCTTCATATCCATCATCCTTAAGATTTGTCAATGAAAAATCTCTACCGAATTTTTTACCGGTTTGTATCTCAACACCAAGACCTTCGATCATACGGATTTCCCTCGCCATAACCTCCCGTGGGAGTCTATAGGCTGGTATCGTCTGCACAAGCATTCCACCAGGTCTTGGCTCAGATTCAAAAATTACGGGTCTATATCCCAATCTTGCAAGGAAATACCCGCAGGATAATCCCGCAGGACCTGCTCCTATTATTGCAATCTTTCTTTTTTCATTTTCTTTATTCTCCATTACTTCAGGCACCTGTATAGTAATTTCCTGATCAACCATAAACCTCTTTAATCCCCTGATAGATACAGGACTATCGAGTGTTGACCTTCTGCATTTATTTTCGCATGGATGCACGCATACCCTTGCACATATTGCGGCAAGAGGATTTCTCTCTCTATGCAAACGCAACGCCTCAGCATAACGTTTCTCGCTTATCAGAGAAACAAATCCTGGTACATCAACACTTGCTGGACATCCGCTCTGACATGGAGCTCTTACAAGGTCAGGACAGATACCGGCATTACACTTTTTATTATTTATATGCATTTCATATTCATTCCTAAAATGCCTTATAGTAGACAAAACCGGGTTGGGCGCAGTTTGACCCAAACCGCATAAAGCCGTATCCTTTATCTGATTACCCAGATCGATCAGTCTGTCTATATCTTCAAGCTCTCCTTTGCCGCTTGTTATTTTTTCTAAAATTTCTAGCATTCTTTTTGTACCAACCCTGCATGGTACACATTTACCGCATGACTCTTCCTGTACAAATTCAAGAAAATATCTTGCAACGTCAACCATACATGTATCTTCATCCATTACAATTAGTCCGCCTGAGCCCATTATTGCACCAAGTTCATTCAATGATTCATAATCAAGAGGCACATTAAGATGCTGTTTAGGAATGCACCCTCCCGAAGGACCGCCGATCTGTGCAGCCTTAAATTTCTTGCCGTTAGGTATACCTCCACCGATATCAAAAATTAATTCTCCTAAAGTGGTACCTATAGGCACTTCCACTAACCCTGAGTTTACTATAGCACCAGCAAGTGCGAATACTTTTGTACCTTTGCTTTTTTCTGTGCCAAGCTTTGCAAATTCTTCACCGCCTTTTAAGATTACCAAAGGTACATTCGCAAATGTTTCAACATTATTTAAAACAGTTGGTTTATCAAATAGTCCCTTTTGTGCAGGGAAAGGTGGCCTTGGTCTTGGCTCTCCCCTTTTACCTTCTATGGAAGCCATCAATGCTGTCTCTTCACCGCATACGAATGCTCCAGATCCCATCCTTATATCAAGTTCGAATGAGAAGTTACTTCCAAGAATATTTTTCCCCAATAATCCGCATTCTTTTGCACGGATAATCGCTTTATTTAATCTTTCGACAGCAAGGGGATATTCTGCTCTGACGTAAACATAACCCTGCTTTGCACCGATTGCATAAGCGCCGATCGCCATACCTTCTATTACAGAGTGCGGATCGCCTTCAAGCACGCTTCTGTCCATGAATGCACCGGGGTCTCCTTCATCGGCATTACAGAGAATATATTTTATATCGCCTTCACTCTGTTTGGTAAACTGCCATTTTAAATAGGTAGGAAATCCTGCTCCGCCTCTTCCTCTTAAACCCGATTTTTTCATTTCATTTATCACATCATCCTGTGACATGCCGTTTAATATTTTTGCAAGAGCTTTATATCCATCATGCGCAATATAATCTTCTATACTTAAAGGATTTATTACTCCACAGTTTCTTAAAACCAGTTTTTTCTGCCTTTTAAAAAACTCCATATCATCAGTTCTCGGTATCAATTTATCATGAACTTCATCATCGTATACCAGTCTTTCTATGATGTTGCCGTTTATTATATGTTCTTTGATGATATCCTGTGCATCGGTTAATTTTACATTATTATAGCAGACATTATTACTTGCCATAACTACCATAGGTCCGCCTGCGCATGGTCCCATACAGCCTACTTCTGATATAACAACTTTATCCTGTAAATTATTGTTTTCGATTTCTTTCTGAAGTGCATTTTTAACTTCCATTGCACCACTTGCCAGACAGCTTCCGCCGATACAAAGTTTGATCGTTTCTTTTATATTAGAATTATCTTTTCTCTTAGAATTAATTATCTCTTCAGCCGTTTTATTCAATTCCTGAAAAGATTTAATTGGTTTTGTTATATTGTACTTTTCCATTATTTTGCTCCATTTGTTTCATTTTTTGCCAGTTGTTTATATTTATTAAGAATATCATTTATTCTTGAAGGTTTCACACGTTGAAAAATATCATCGTTTATCATTATGACAGGGGACAGACCGCATGCGCCAAAGCATCTTCCTATATCAAGGGAAAAAACTCTGTCTGGTGTAGTATCACCAATATCTATACCCAATTCACGCTTGATTGATTCTAAAACCTCTTTACCGCCTCTTACATAACAGGCTGTGCCAAGGCATACTCTGACAAGATATTTACCCCGTGGTTTTGTAGAAAAAAATGAATAAAAAGTAACAACTCCGGCAACCTCGCTAAAAGGCTTGTCGAGTCTTAAACTGATCCGTTTTAAAGCACTTTCCGGCAAGTAACCGAATATCCCTTGAGCCAGTTGAAGTACAGGTATAAGAGCACCAGGTTTTCCTGAATAATCATCAAGAATTTTATCTAAGTTCTCCAATAATTGTTCTTCAGTAAGCTCTTTACTGCAAGAGCAAGTTTTTAATTCTGACATAGATTTATCTCCTCTAGTTGTTACAAATGTAACAACTAGCTACAATAATAATGCTTTTTGAAAAAAAATCAAGCAGAATATTATTAATTTTAAAAATAAATTCAAAAATTATTTATTAAAATGACAAAAAAATCATTAAAAATACCTTTTATTGTTACAATTGTAACATTTATATGTTTCGGGGACAAAGCTCTTTTGAAAAGAAAATGGCGAAGATTCGATGAGAAAATAAGTGCTTAAAGGTTTTTTAAAAATTGAAAACAGTAAAAATAATGATAGCATCCACAATAATCTTGATGCATAAAAAAACAATATATTCTCTGGTATTTATAAAAGCAGGCTTTTTACATTAATTATCTGAAAACTTTTATAACATTCACAAAATATTTTAATTTAGACGTACAATTTTAAATATAAGTATCAACAAATTTCCCATTTTCAGGAGGTTTTTTTTCATAATGAGCAAATTTTGTTATCCGTGTCAAACCGCCCGACATGTATGGTTCACCTGTCACAGGATCATAATCAATACTGTATGATACAGTTACTAAAACCTTCTCGCCTTTTAACACAGCTTCACTTACTGCACGGGCTACGTGTTCACCTTCATGAGCAGGTACAGCGAGAAATGATTCAGGACCCGTAAGACTGGACGGATACGTAAATGAAACCCCAATATCATTTGATACATCCTTATACATGTGTTTGACAGGCTTAGTTTTCTCTTTTATTTCTATTTTTTGAGAAGAATAATCTTCGTTATTAAAAAATTTTTCTGCAGGAATATCATTTTCAGACTGATTTAATTTTAGCTGCATATCTGGACTTATAAAACGTATCGCCCTGTTAGCAAAATTATCTGCTGCAGCAAGATTCCCGTTTTTAATCTCTTCGGGTCTAATTCCCCGAAGCTTGCTTCGCTATTATAAATATG
>CAZHHK010000120.1:0-10039 GCA_964531405.1 uncultured Spirochaetales bacterium
GTTTTAGATTATGTCATCAAAAAAGATAATTTTGGGACGCACTCTAAATAACAATCGCAAAAAGGTTCATATAAAATTCTCTGGAAAGATCGGATTTTTTTATGTCTTTTGTTAAAATTATATAATAATTATGATGAAAAATATCGCTAAGAAGTTTTTAAAAAGTAAATATCTTTATTTAATTTAAATAATAGGAAATCTATATTTTAAACAAAATACATTACAACAATTATTTATAATCGAAATGCCTTTAGGTATAATAAAAGCAATTTTAAAGTTGAATTAAACTATCAAGATTTTAATGTTAAGCTTTACCCGACAATTGTAAAAGCTCATTGCGGCTAAAAAGCTTTTTAATATTTAAAATAATCAATAATTCATTATTTTGTTCTTCTATCTTGCTAACACCCTGTACAAATTCCGCGCCGATGCCTGATATCATCTGAGGTGGAGGTTGGATACTACTTTCCTCAACTGCAATAACCCTATTTACCTGATCTATAATGATGCCTATCAATAATTTATTAACATTAATTATTATGATACCTCTTAATAACATCTCATCCTCGGTTAATTCCCTTTTTGAAAAATTAAACCTTTTACTTAGATCAACTATAGGTATTATCTTGCCTCTTAAATTAATTACTCCGTCTACAAAATCAGGTGCATTAGGTATAGGAGTTATCTCAGAAAGATGTATAATTTCTTTTACATCCATTATATCAATACCGTATAATTCATCGCCTAATCGAAAAGTAACAAATGATTTTTTTTCAGCCATTTCTTATACCTCAACATTAAAAATATAAAATAATTGAGATTGTTTTTCAAGTTTTTTAATAAAAATATTTTTTTAGAATAATTTTTATAAATTTTCATCAAATTAACAAAAATTATTTTAAAATATATTGCTATCACTGTGAGCTTTAGGTATATATTAAAAAGTATTCCATTTATCCGCTTCTAATTTTAAATAACTTACGGAAAACCAATAAATTACAAGATTATTAAATAGTCAAAATTATGAGGATAGGATACATTCGCTTAAATATTATACAGTTGGCCAATTAGCCAATCTTTATTTCGATTGATTAAAAATATAATTAGACAAATATGAATATAATCAACAATCGATAAATGATTAAATTAATTTAAATAAATCGATTGAAAAAATTTTTAGATAGTTATATAATCCCCTATCATCTTTTATTTAAGAGATATATTTTATGGGCAATCAATCATTATTTAGAAAAAGAATTAACATAACAATAGACTTAATATTAATCTGGTTATTATGCATTGTTGTTTATATGGTTTTCATAAGCTTGGTGAAAATTTCTATTGTTTATTCTGTTTTAATATTGATTTCCGAAACAATTCTATGCATAATGATGTGGCTTTTTTTTAATATAAAAATACAATGGCTTAAGGATATTAAAACAGGCAAAGAGTTCAATCATCTTAATTTTTCTAATATACTTTCTGCAATAAGGTTTTCTCTTGTACCGCAGTTAATCGCAATGTTTGCCTTACTACCATCCAATCAGGAAAATTTTAAATTCAGGATAAGTATATTCATATTCGCTGTTTTGGTATGTTTGACTGATCTGTTTGATGGCATGATAGCGCGAAAATTTAATGAAGTAACACGACTTGGCATCATACTAGATCCTTTTGGCGATTTTTTGATGATAACGAGCTTTGCAACAATGCTTCTTGTAAATAATATTATTCAATGGTGGTTTTATATACTTGTAATGATAAGGATCCCGGGACTTGTCATAGCTGCCCTTATATTGATAGCTCTAAAGAAAAATTTTAGAATGAAAACTACTTTTTTGGGTAAAGCAACAATATTTTACGTACTGGTTCATCTTGGTTTATCTACCATTAAATTGCTTCTGAGCCTGAATATATTTTACTATGACATTTTTCTTTTTATTACACAAATCATAGGAGCATTGCTTATCATAGCATCCAGTGCTGAGAAGATACATCAGCTTATTGTATACCTTAATAATCAAGACAATCTGAAGAAAGATCAATCAGGTGATGGGGTTATAAAATTTTAGTTATAATTGGATATAAATAAAAACAATGCTTTATTAATACAATTAAAATCATTGATCTTAAAAATAGCCATCTCATATGTAATGAGGTAAGAATTCCCTATTATTTTTCTTTTAATTCTTTATATATTGTGCCGTAAGGCATTATGGCATTGTTTTTATACTTTGCAGTAAAAAGTTGTTCAAGCGTAACATTTGAATTAGTAAAGTCAGCTTTTCGTATATCGGCTCCATAAAATGTTGCGCCGGTCAAAATAGTATTTTTAAAATTGACATTTCTTAAATCAGTACCATTAAAATTTGTGTTACTTAAATCTAATCCCGATAAATTACAATATGAAAGATTGGATTCGGTGAAATCCGCCGAGAATATTTCCGTATTTTTAAAAATAGCCTTACTCAAATTGGAATACTTTGCTTTTAAGTATAAAAGTTTTGCATTGGTAAAATCAGCATTAATTAACTTACAATTATTTAAAACAGTATCCTTTAATATGGCGTTTTTAAAACTTACATTTGAATAATCATTGCCACTTAAATCCTGCATAGATAATTCTTTGCCTGTAAAATCATTTTTCTTTTTGTTTGATATAAAACAACCAGTAAACAAAAAAAACAAAAAAAGTGCAAACAAAATTCTTTTAGTCATTTTTATTCTCCAGACTTTGTAATCTTTTGATCCTTGCAAGGATCGGTGGATGAGAATAATAAAACCATGCATAAAGAGGTGAAGGATAGATATTGCTTAAATTTTGGATACTAAGTTTTTTAAGTGCATCAATAATAAACCTGCTGTTATTCATTATTTTTACAGAATAACGGTCTGCCTGATATTCAAAAATCCTTGATAATATGTTTGTCAGGGGGTTTAAAAAAAATCCGATTGGTCCAACCAGAATGCTTATCAGGAATAATCCAATGAATTTTAATCTTTCAAAATCTATATCTTTACTGAATCCAAAAGCAGCATAAATCGGTTTGTAATTTAAAAACAGATAAGCAATAAATAATCCAATGAAAGATATTACACTGGATATTAAAAAATTAATTATTATGTGCTTATGCTTGTAGTGCCCTAGTTCATGGGCAAGTATAGCAAGTATTTCTTCATGAGTATGATTTTTTAACAAAACGTCAAATAACACGATCCTTTTGGACTTGCCGATACCAGTAAAGTATGCGTTTGAGTGAGAGCTTCTCTTTGAAGCATCCATTTCAAACACTCCGTTAAATTTAAAACCGGTCTTCAAAAGTAGATCTTCGATTTTACTCTGCAAATCTTTATCTTCAAGGGGTTTGAATCTATTGAAAATGGGTGCGATTATAAGAGGATATATTATCTGGATTATTAATGAAAATAATATGAAGAATACCCAGAGAAGTATCCACCAGCTGTTTTTAAAATTGTAAAGCATGAATAACAGAGGGATTAATATTATAACGCCGAATACTGTTGACAGGATGATTTTTTTTATCATATCTGTTATCCATAATCCAGCTGTCATATTACTGAAGTTATATTTTTTTTCTAGTTTAAAATTAAAATACAAACTAAAAGGAATTTCTATAAATAATTGAAACAGATAAAACCCACCAAAAAAAATCAAACCAGTTAAATAAATATTGGTGGTGATCCTAAAGATAAAATTGCAAAAAATTGGAATGATCCCCAAAAATAGGATAAATAAAATTATCCCTTTGTCAAAAAAATATTCAACGTTATCAAAAATTAATTTTTCATTTGAATAATTATTAATAAGAGTAAGCTTGTCTTGATTAATTAAATCTTCAAAACCCGAAGGTATAATGTTCCCATTTTTTTTTCTATATATATAATTATTTATATCAAGAAGTACTTTCATTATCATTGCTAAAATAAAAAATGATAAAAATATGATTGTTATAATATTATTTAACTGCATAATTTTCACAAAACCATTTGTAAGTTTTCTCAATACCTTCTTTTAAAGAAGTTTTTGCCTTCCAACCCAATTTGTTAATTTTTGATACATCAAGAAGCTTGCGGGGAGTGCCGTCTGGCTTTGACAGATCATAAATTATCTCACCGGTAAAACCCACAATATCCCTTATTAACAGGGCAAGTTCTGTTATTGCAATATCCTCTCCGGTACCTACATTGATTATATCTGGATCATCATAATTATTCATTAAAAAAAGAAGTGCATCGGCAAGATCCTCAACGAACAAAAATTCTCTTTTAGGTTTGCCTGTACCCCAGATTGAAACGGTAGCATCGTTATTAACTTTTGCTTCATGAAATTTTCTGATTAATGCCGGAAGTACATGAGAATTGTTAAGATCAAAATTATCAAAGTATCCATATAAGTTAGTAGGCATTACTGATATAAAATTAGAGCCGTATTGCTCATGATATGATTTGCACATCATTATTCCTGCTATTTTTGCAATAGCGTAAGCATCGTTTGTTTCTTCAAGATATCCTGATAAAAAATACTCTTCTTTTATAGGCTGAGGACTTAGTTTAGGATAAATACAGGAACTTCCCAGAAAGAGAAGTTTTTTTACTCCAGTTAAATGAGAACAATGTATCACATTATTCTGTATTTGAAGATTTTCATAGATAAATTCAGCTTTTCTTGTTTTGTTTGCATAAATACCGCCGACTTTGGCAGCAGCGCAGAATACATACTCTGGCTTTTCCTTTTCAAAAAAAGATTTAACAGATAAATAATCTATAAGGTTTAATTCTTCAATAGTACGTGTGATAATATTAGTGTAACCTTTAGATTTTAATAGTCTGTGTATACTTGACCCTACAAGTCCCTTATGTCCAGCCAGATAAATCTTTGAATTTATATCCATGTATCAACCTTGATTTTTTTGCGATTATACATGATATGGCATAATTGTCAATATGTAAGTAGCATCTTGACAAAAAGCCTAATTTAACCTAAATAATTTAATACGAAGGATAATTCATGAAACAAAAAACATTAATAATATTAAAACCGGATTGTATTCAAAGAATGCTTGCCGGAGAGACAATCTCAAGGTTTGAAAAAAGAGGACTTAAGATTGTCGGGCTTAAAATAACAAAAATTACTAAGGATAAAGCGGAGTATCATTATGCTGAACATAAAGGCAAGTCTTTTTATGATGATCTTGTTAAATTTATTACTTCCGGTCCAGTTATTATCATGGTCCTTGAAGGCAATGAAGCTGTAAGCATTGCAAGAAAAATTGCCGGAGAAACAAAGCTTGATGATTTAAAACCTGGTACTATAAGAGGAGATTATGTTATGCAGACTGGCAGGAATATAGTTCATACTTCTGATAGTATTGACAGCGCATCAAGGGAAATCAAAAATTTTTTTGATACCGATGAGATTATCGAGTATGAAAGAGATATAGATAAATGGATTTAAAGCAATAAAATAATAATTAAGGGTATAAAATGTATATAAAAATTGGTTCGAATTATTTTGAAATTGATTTTAAATATATTAAAAGAGCATTAATAATTGCTGGTATTGCCATAGGAGTGATAATAGCAGGGCTCATTATATATATGGTAACTGTTTATGTTGAGTTTCTTATAAACAGAGATTCAATTTTTGCTACAATTAATGAATTTTCCAGAGAGCTGGATAAAAATAACGATTCCATGATAATACTCGGTGAAGACAGACTTACAGAAACAACTCCAAGTTTCTTTCTTGACAGGAAAGGCAATATAATAGCAAAGTATTCTTCGGAGAAGCATAAGCTTATAAAGCTACAGTATCTCCCATATTATCTGACTAAAGGTTTTGTTATAGTCGAGGACAGAGAATTTTTTAACCATAGTGGTATAAATATTATCAAGCTGGGACAGGGAATATTTATGAATATTATAACTTTGGGTCATGCTCCAGGAGGTTCAACAATCACCCAGCAACTAGCTAAAATACTATTCACAAAACAGAAAAAAACTATAAAAAGAAAAGTATACGAATTATACTGTACTTTCGAACTGGAAAATAAATTTACTAAGAATGAGATTTTACAAATTTATTTAAATTCCATATATCTGGGGCATGGAGTCTATGGCGTACAAGATGCAAGCCAGTTTTATTTTGGCAAAGATGCCAGTGAACTTACGATTGCAGAAGCAAGCATTCTTATAGGAATGAACAGGGCACCAGAGCTTTATTCTCCCATTAAATATAAAGACAATGCAAAAAGGATACAGGAAGTAGTTTTAAACCAGTTGGCTAAAAAAGGTTTATTAAACAAAGAGCAAAAAGATCAGGAAATATACAGATTTTGGGAGAAATATAACCAGTATGGTTCAACAGGAAATCAGTCATTTTGGCGAACAGAAATAAATATGTCTGGTTATTTAACGGAATTCATAAGACAACAGATAGAAAAGGATATAAGTTATGAAAAAATTACAAAAGGCGGCATTATAGTAGAAACTACTTTTGATCTTGAAAGACAGATGCTGGCAGAAAGAGTTGTTAAAGAACAGCTTGTATTCATAAAAAACAGATTAAAGGGTATATATGATAAAAATAAAGAAGCAAATAAAACAATGGAGATAGATGAAAAAGATATTAATAATCTGGAAGCCGCATTTGCTAGTATTGATTACAGGACTGGTGAAGTTCTTGCATTAGTTGGAGGTTCGGGTTATTCTTTTGCAAACCAGTTTAACAGAGCTGTAAATGCTTACAGACAGATTGGATCTTCAGTAAAACCTTTTATTTATGGATTGGCACTGTCAAACGGTAAAATCGGCAATGATATACCAATAAATCCTTTTTCAAAATTTAAAGATGAACTTAAAACTTATAGGATCAACAATAAGTCATATACACCTAAAAATTATGATGACCCGACTCATGAATATGGCAATATGGTCACATTGTATGATGCCGTAAAGATGTCTTTGAATACAATATCGATACAGGTATTAAATCAAATGGACATTAAAAGCGCAGCCGATTTTATTCGCAATGCTGCGTTTTTATACAGTGATGAGGAAAAAAAACGGGTTCCAGAATATCTTTCATTGGGATTGGGGACTTGTGAGTTATCTCCTCTAGAACTTGCCACTGCTTATTCAGTTTTTGCAAGAGGGGGCAAAAATATCTATCCTCTTATGATAAAAAAAATATATGACAGCACCGGATACGTTTATTATGATTATCAAAGAGAAAATAACCCGATGTTAAATCGTCTCTATCCAGTAGAACATAGGATACCGGAAGAGCTTATAAGACCAGAAGCTGCTTATGAAGTTGTAGAAATGATGAGAAGCGTCTTTGAAAAGGGAGGTACGGCTTCATGGGCATCTTATTTAACTGGATTGAATACGCCTGCTTATGGTAAATCAGGGACTTCACAAGATTTCCGGGATGCATGGTTTGCTGGATTTACGGACTCTGAAGCAAGTGCGGTCTGGGTTGGACTTGATAATAATAAATCTATTTATGTACCAGGAGCTGTAAGCTCGGCAGTAATATGGTGTGATTATAATCAAAGGGTAAGTCCTATAAACACAGAGGCTATAAGTATACCTCAAAATATGAAATTGATAAAAATTTGTATGGATACGGGATTAAAAGCCGGCAAAAATTGTACAAATATCAGAGATTTTTATTTTTGGGTGGATGGACCTAAACCGGAGAAATGTTATATCCATAATCCTGAAGATGACTTTGACGAGGATTTTTAATGAAAAAACTAAAAAAAGCCATACATCAAATCATAGCCGAGCAGGTTCCTGAAAATTCTAGGGCTTTAGATCTTGGATGCGGAGATGGAGTACTTTTAAATTATTTGATTTCATACAAAAATGTTAAAGGGCATGGCGTTGATATAGATTATAAGGCTATAACAAAATGCATTGAAAAAGGAATATCGGTAATTCAATTTGATTTAAATGAATTGCCTCTTGATTTTAAAGATAAATCATTTGATATTGTAATTTTGAATCAAACTATTCAGGAAGTTATGCATCCTGATAAGATTATATTTGAAATGTTACGAATAGGCAAAGAGGCAATTTTAGGTTTCCCAAATTTTGGTTCGATAAAAGTTAGATTAATGCTTTTGTTTAAGGGGAAAATGCCTGTTACTACAGATTTACCTTATTATTGGTATAACACTCCAAATATTCATTTATTAACTTTAAAGGATTTTAAAGATTTTTGTAAGGAAAACAATATAAGTATTAAAAGCAAGGTTTATATAAAATCTAAATTACTAAAATTTGGTAAAAATAAAAAGATATACAAACGTATTAAATTATTTCCTAATTTAAGAGCCGATCTTGCAGTTGTAAAAATATGCAAAAAATAATGCAATATAATTTAATTAATTGCAAGATTATTTAATTAAATATTCAAGAAATTTAAAAAAAATGTGATAAAATAAAAAATAACGATATTTATCCCTTTCTATCGAGTAACAAGCACGCAATAAAGGGTTAATTGATTATTGTTTTTTTAATTGAGTTCTCGCAGCTCGGTAGACAAAACGAAATACTTTTTTAAGTATAAAAATCTCACAGAGAATATAAAAAAGCTTTTTAGTCCTCCGTAATAATATATTCTCTGTGATAATTTTAAAAAAATAGTAAATTTATAATTATTAATTGTTAAGAATAATAAATTGATTTAATATTGAAAAGAAATTACTATGAATTTAAAAATGAAAGATAATATGTATAACGATTATTACTATAAGATGAATAAAATAAAAAAATCTAAAAGAGCTTTCCCGAGATTCAGGGTTAATTTTGATTTTAAATATTTTTATAATAGCACACCAGCAAGATGTACGATCCTTGATATCTCAGAAGGTGGTATGCTGATAAAAGTGCCTCAGATACTGGAAATCGGAGATAAGATAGAGCTTGTATTTGAAGACAGTAAACTTAATTCTGTTAATATAATGGCTATTGTTGTACACAAAAACAACAATTATGTTGGAGTTAATTTCTTGTTTGAAGAATACGATGACCCTTCATTTATCAGACATTTTATTCATGAGATAAAAAACAAGAATAAATTGTAGCTAAATTTTGCCCTAAACTTCTCTAGTAAGTAAGTTTTTCTGATTATTCAATTAAAAAGAGTCGGAAGATTCTTTTTCACTTTATCCCAATCAACATCGATTGGTTTTTCTTTACTATTAAAAGATTTTGCTTTTTTGTCTGCTTCCTCGATCCTTTTGTCAATATCAGGATGGGTACTTATATATTTTAATATATTTTTATCAATAATAATTTTTTCCTCTGCTTTTAACTTCTTAAATATATCTGACAAATGTTTCGGACTTAATTTTGCCTTTATCATTAAATCAAGGGCGAATCTATCTGCCCTGCTCTCCTGTTCTCTCGAAAAACTGTTATTTACAAGATTTAAAATAAGATCATTAATATCTCCAGAATTACCTTTTGTTACAATTTGAGATAATACCGACAAACCAAACTGCCGTATTGATGCTTCATAAGGATCTTTATATACGACATGAGCAATTTCATGAGCCAGTACAGCAGCCAATTCTTCCGGTGAATCCATAATCTTCAACAACCCCGAATATACTATAATCAACCCTCCGGGAAAAGTCGCAGCATTAATAACCGGTGAATCAACAACAATAATTTCTATATCATACGGATTATCATCCAGATAGTTAACCAATCTGTTCTTGACTATTTCAACAGAATCATTAACAACAGTATTTTTGATTGTTTTACTTTTTATGTCGATATTGTTTTTTATCATCTCTTTCAATTGAGATTCTATTTTTAATTGAAAACCCTCAATCTTACTTTCTGTTTTTTTATAATTATTTTTAAATATAAAATAAATTCCTGCAGAAACACCTATTGATATTAATAAAACTAACCCGAATATAATTATATCTTTATAATATTTGTTCATTTTTTATAATCCTTATATATCTATTATCATTAATTTTATTGAATTTTCACA
>CAZHHK010000121.1:0-9620 GCA_964531405.1 uncultured Spirochaetales bacterium
ATAAATATATAATTGATACAAATTTGTCAAATGGTTTAATATTTGACAGAAGCGTTTAATATAAACGGAGGCTTTATGAAAAAATTTGTATTGTTATTTATGTTTTTATCACTTTTTTTTATGTCTTGCCGTTTAAATTACCCCAAAATTTATGATATACAGGGACCTGTCCTAAATTTTTATCAGTTTGTTGATGACAAGATAATTTTCCAGTTTAATGAACCCGTATCAAATATTGAATTCATACCGGAATTTAACCCCTGCAATAAAAAATTATATCTTAAAAACATATTCCCCAAAGCCAATTGTATTCTGTCTGAATCATTTTTTAAAAATACAACAATAAGCAGCATAAAAACAATGGATACGAGCGGTAATGAATCAAATATAAAAATTACACCTCTTGCAATAAATGAAAATCCTGCGTTTATAGAATTCGATGAAATACAATTAAAATACAGCAAAAAAACAAAGCAATCGATAATACTGAAAGTATCAAAACAGGGATCAACAAAAGGATTTAAATTCATATACTTTAGATCAGGCAAAAAAAGATTTATATCATTTAAAGAAGAAACCGTTTCATTAAATACGAAATCAAAATTGATTATCAATTCAAATAAGAAGAATGACGAAAAAAACAATTTTATTAATTTAAATAGCGGATTAACTCATATTATGCTCAAACAAAATTTATCACAATCAAATTCCATGATCATGCTTTTAAATAACAAAAATGAAGTAATGGATTTCTTTTTATACTATAACTCCAAAAATAAAAAAAATAACCGCAGAGAAAATAAAAATTATATTAAACTTTTAAATGAACTTAAAAAATACGGCACAACCCCAATAGAAAATGATATTGCAGAATGTACAATCAAAAAATCTATAAAAAAATCTAATGGACGCTTTATAATAAAGTAAATATTATTAAAATTTATTGCTTTTTTATAATATTTTATATACATATCCCATAATAAATTACTGGAGGGCTAATATGAGAGATGTAACAATAATAATAGGCAGTGAAAATGATAGACCTATTTTAACCCCGCTTGAAGAAGAATTAAAATCATTAAATATCAGTTATGAAACATTTGTTTATTCCGCGCACAGAAATTTAAAGGAATTACTTAAGTTTCTTGAAATCAATCAAACCAGAATTTATATTACTGCCGCAGGACTTGCAGCAGCCCTGCCCGGTGTAGTATCATCACAGGTTAAAGAGCCTGTTATAGGTATTCCACTTGTAGTAGGGGATTTAAAAGGCATTGATGCTTTACTTGCAATATTACAGATGCCAAAAGGAGTACCGATAGCTACGATGGGCATAGGCAAACAGGGTTTAATCAATGCGGCATTGCTTGCGGCAAGAATTTTAGGTAAAACAAAATAATTGTAATACAAATTCTTAAATAATGTTTAAATATCAAAATATATTTATTGTCAATTTGTATTATTTAAGTTAAATATAACAAATTAATCATGAATAAAAAAATTTTTATTTTTATATTTTTCTTATTTTTATCCATTTTCATTCAAGCAGACGAAGCCAGCGATAATACTGATGATTCATGGGTAAATAATTATATAAACATTGACCCTTCCGATGATTTATACAACGGATTTAAACTTAAGGGTTATAAAATTTCAAAAAGATATGTTGAAAATTTAATTCATAACCAGGAAATCAGATTTTTTATTCCAGAAATAGATGAATACAATTTCCGTAAAAATATCAACATCCTTCCAAGATTTCCTTATGTAATAATGCCTTTTGGCGTTTATTCTTATAATAAAGGCTTTAATTTCGGAGTTTTATTCAGGGCAGATAATATAAAAAATACTCAACTTGCTTTGACCTTTGCTTCGTCTTTTGAGCAAAACAGACGACTTTGGGTTTTAACCAATCTGGAATACCCGGCTTTGCTTAATGACAGACTGAAATTACTCGGCACACTGGGATTTTTCACCTCCTATCCTCAGTATTCTTCAAGAATCTTTTTATTCCCTTCAATGAATAAAGATAACTTTATCATGAATTATTCAGCTAAGATCTGGAATAAATTAGGAATAACCTTTAACAGGTACAGTGATTTTGGATTTAATGTAATCTTTGGTACGGATTACAGGATACCATTTGTTGAATTAAACTGGATCACCACTATTGAAATGATGCATAACTATGTCTATATGAAAGAAATAACAAGCACAGGCGGTAAAATAGCTGACTATGGTTCTAAGAAAAATCCAGAAGAAATTTTAATAAATAGAAACAATCTTTTTGTAAATATAGGTCAAGAGTTCAGATGGAATAAACTAAAGCAAACAGCAACAATACCTGTGGGAAACCTGCTCTCTCTTGCAACAAAATTTTACCTACCGACGACTATTGGCGATGGAAGCGAATTTAAATTCAAGGCACATCTTGAAGACAAATTTTACTATAAATTGTTCAGAGAATTCGCCTGCAAGATCAGATTTTTTATGGCAGCAAATTACAATATAAGTGAAGATTTTTCAGGAGATCCGTATGTCAGAGGTTTTGCGGATAATGAATTAACCGGATGGTTTGCTCTCTTAGCAAACGTTGAAGGTTATATTCCAATTGTTGATGTTGATCTTATTAAAGGTCCAGCCATAGAACCTTTTAAAAATCCAGCTAAATTTGTAATATATTTTGTTTTATTTGCAGACGGCGGTTTCACAATCGAAAATTATGATAATTATCTTGAAGGATTTGACGGCAGAGAAAGAAGAGACCATATAGCCAATTCTTTGAATCCAAAAGATCCTTACGGGCAAAAATATCTTGGATACAACAATTTCCTCCTTCCGGCAATTTCTGTTGGCGGCGGATTGCAGTTTCAGCCATATTTTCTTCATTTTAATTTAAGAGTTGATGTGGGAGTAAATTTATTAAAAGCGATTATTTACAACAAGCCACAAGAATCCATTGAAGTTTCCATTTCATTCAATCAAATGTTTTAACTAGTCGTTTTTTTTAATATTTTTGCTACAAATGATTAAATAAAGGATTATTCGTATGAAAAACCCGGAAGATTGCAAAAATATTAATGAAATCAGAGAAATTATTGACGAACTTGACAAAGATATTATAAAATTGATATCTATAAGAAAAAATTATGTGGTAAAAGCGGCAGAATTTAAAAAAAACACCGAAGAAGTCAAAGCAGATGATAGAGTAAAAAAAATGATTACTACACGAAGAGATTGGGCGAAAAGCTATGGTATCAATGAAGATTTAATTGAGAATATTTTCAGGATGCTTGTTAATTATTTTATCAATGAAGAGTTGCATAAATTTAAAGGAAATACTTAAAAAGTATTCCATTTGATCGACCGTGACTGTATGAAAACTAAAAAAGTTTCTCACACAAGCACAAAAAAAAGAGAAATAAAATATAGATTTGCGGAATAATTTTCCATTAAAATCTATATGCCTTGGCGCCCATTATATGAATAGTATTCATACGGTCCGGGTATCAGCTTTGGCAGGTAAAGAGATAAATTTATGAAAAAAAAATATATAGCAATTTTTTTAATTCTTCAAATGATGCATTCAATGCAGATATCAGCTCTTATAGATGAAAAAATTTTTTTTAAAGCTATAAAAGATAACAATATCCCAAAATTAAACGAAATTCTCTCAAAAGAAAAAAAAGAAGCAATAAATTATAAAAATTTTAAAGGCGTAACAGCTTTAATGACTGCATGTGAATTCAGCACAATCGATGTGGTTAAATACCTTGTGGAAAAAGGGGCAGACTTGAATTTGAAAGACAAATTCAATGAAACCGCTCTGTTTTATGCAGTTTACCGGGGCGATAAAGAAATCGTTGAATATCTGGTAAGCAAAGGCGCTGATATGGAAATTAAAAATACCGATAAAGAAACCGTACTGTTGATTTCTGCTATAAAAGGCTACTATGATATTATGAAATTTTTGATTGAAAAAGGAGCTAACGTCTTAATAAAAGACAGCAGAAACAACAATTTATTAATGATAATTTGTGCAAACGGTAAAATGGATCTTGTTATGTATTTAATCAATAAGGGTATAAATTTAAACGATATTGATGAAACAGGAAATACGGTTTTAAGTTCAATAATAGAAAATGGCAACTATGAATTATTCAAATATATTTCTGATAGAATCGATAATTTAAATAATAAAAACAAATACGGCATTACTTATCTCATGTATGCCTGCTTTTACGGCAATATAAATATGGTTAAATACCTTGTGGAAAAAGGTGCTAATGTAGACGACAGGGATGACAACAACAGGTCTGCCTTAATCTATGCCGCTTATCAGGGAAAGATTGATATCGTAAATTATCTTCTAAAACAAAAAGCGTCTGTCAATTTTATCGACAAAGATGGCAAAACCGCTTTAACCTATGCAAAAGAAAAACAGTTTAATGATATAGCAGATATTTTAATAAAAAATGGCGCTCAATAATGTTAATAATAATATCTTTTTATAAAAAACATTTCCTTTATTGCATTAATCCTAAAAAATATTAAAAGATATAAAAAGGCAAATAAAAATCCGAATAAATGCGTTATGTGAGCTATGCCTTTCCCACTTCCAGTTATTTCAAAAAGCAATTCAATAACTGCATATAATAAAACAGCCCATTTTGCCTTCATAGGAATAATAAAAAATAATAACAATCTAATATCCGGATAATAAGTACCAAACGCAAGTAATACTCCAAATATTGCTCCTGATGCTCCTAGCAATGAAACTGGACTATTTGTCGTTAATTTATAAAAACCAATAGATGCTAGATTTGCAAGAATACCTGTCACAAGATAAAAAAATACAAATTTCATTTTGCCCATTCTGTTTTCAAGAGGTTTGCCAAACATATACAAAAGGAACATATTAAAAAATATGTGTAATACGCTTCCATGCATGAACATTGCTGTTAAAATCTGCCAGTAGCATCCGTTTTCTACAGAAGGCAGATTAGGATTATTAATGTTTAAAGCTAAAAATGCATAAGTCAGATTAAATAACCGTACATTCTGAATTAAGTATACCAATATGTAAGGTATAAATAAGATTACATTTATCATTATTATTATCTCTACGGCACCAATATTGATTCTTGGCCTTTCATATTTATATTGATAAAAATCAGACATCATCACTTCCTTATGAATTAATTATAATCAATTTATAATATTAATAAACATAAATGCAATTATTTTTAATTTAATCTACAAATTTTTTAATTATTGTTGTATAATCCCAAAAATTTAAATAAATTAAAAGAGAGGAACGAGTATGAATATTGCAATCGTCGGCTACGGCAGAATGGGAAAAGAAGTCGAAAAAGTATTGCTGGAAAAAAATATAAAAGTAATCGTAACAATCGATAAATTTAACGATAAAGCACAATATAAAGAAATAAATTCAGAATCACTAAAAGGCATAGATGTGGTGATAGATTTTTCCAGTCCGGATGCCTCTGGAGTTGTTGACAATATTAAAGCTTATGTAGCCAACAATGTAAATGTTGTGCTTGGCACAACTGGCTGGTATGAAAAGATGGATGAAGTAAAAAAAATCGTTGATAATAAAATCGGACTTATCTGGTCCGGTAATTTTTCGCTGGGTGTTAATATTTTCTTTAAGTTAGTAAAAAATGCAAGTAAGATATTTGATAAATTTGAAGAATATGATGCAATGATGTATGAACTGCATCATAATCAAAAAAAAGATAGCCCGTCAGGCACTGCAAAAATGATAGCTAATATTATGCTTGAGGAATTAAAAACAAAAAACAAGACTGTAGAAGAAAAACTAGACAGAAAAATAGAACCTAATGAAATTCATGTTGCATCTGTAAGAGGAGGGAAAATACCAGGCACTCATGTTGTCATGTTTGATTCTGCTGCCGATACAATTGAGCTTAAACACTCTTTAAGGACAAGGGAAGGATTGGCTGTAGGAGCTGTAAAAGCAGCGCAATGGATTTACGGCAAAAAAGGATTTTTCTCAATCGATGATTTTATGGATTCTATAATTAAGTTATAGGCTTTTGTAAGATATAATAAATAAAATATACTATCGATTACTAAATTGTTGGTATTATGCATATATTACATTGGTACCGTCTTAATTAACGATTTAGTGACCTGATAAATTACAACAATTATTTACAATTAAAATACCTTTAGGTATAATAGAGAAATTATATATAAAAATATTACTCAAAGGAGTTACGTATATGTTAAAAGGTGTATATACAGCAATAGTTACCCCATTTAAAAAAGATGGATCCATTGACGAGGAAGCTTTTAGAAAATTAATCGACAGACAGATTAAAGCCGGCGTGTCAGGTATCGTGCCATGTGGTACAACAGGCGAATCACCGACTCTGTCTCATGAAGAACACAATCTGGTTATCGAGATTGCTTGTGAACAGGCAAAAGATAAGATAGAAGTTATGGCTGGTACAGGATCTAATTCTACAGACGAAGCGATAGCAATGACCAAGCATGCAAAAGAAGCCGGCGCAGATTATTCTTTGCAGGTAGTCCCTTATTATAATAAGCCTACACAAAAAGGTCTTTATAATCACTTTAAAAAAATAGCCGAGTCAGTTGATATTCCAATTGTAATATATAATATCCAGGGAAGAACGGGCGTTAATCTTGAAACGGCAACTCTTGTCGAATTATCAAAAATACCTAATATTGTAGGAGTTAAAGAAGCCTCAGGCTCGATACAGCAAATAATGGATGTAATTAAAAACGTACCTAAGGAATTTTCTGTATTATCCGGTGATGACGGATTGGTATTACCTCTTATGGCAGCAGGTGGACACGGCGTTATATCCGTTGCATCCAATGCGATACCGGAAAAAATGGTTGAATTCGTAGAATTTGGTTTAATGGAAGATTTTATATCGATGAGAAAAAAGCACTATGAATTAGATGAATTCTTCAAAAAAATTTTTATAGAAACAAATCCTATACCAATTAAAAAGATACTTGCTTTGCAAGGATTAATCGAATCCGTTTACAGACTTCCTCTATGCGAGCCTTCAGAATCAAATACTGATATTTTAAAACAATTGATGGTAAAATACGGTATTTGATTTATAACCATAAGCCGAGCACTCAAGCAAGAGTATGATTACATGTGATTGAGTCCTCGGCTGGCAGATAAAATACTGTTAAGAATAAAGGATAATTCATGGAGGCTAAAATCGATATTTATATAAAAAATAGTCAAAACCAAAAAATAACTGCTGATCCCGGGATCAAAGTAAGTACATTATTAAAAAATCTGCCAGATTATAAAGAATTTATTGCTGCAAGGGTAAACAATGAAATTACTTCACTTTCATATAAAATCAAGGTAAATAGCACAGTAGAATTTATAAAGATTAATGATCCTGATGGCATGGAAGTATACAGAAGAAGCCTCTCATTCCTTCTGGAAAAAGTCACACTAAAATTATTCCCTAAAAGAAGATTAGTAATCGGACACTCCCTGGGTCCCGGTTATTATTACGATCTTCTGGGAGAAGAATTAACAAAAGAAGATGTACAATTGATAGAAAATGAACTTCGTGAAGAAATAAAGGCTGATAAAGAAATTTTCAGGGAAAAAATAAGTTATGTTGATGCTCTTGCATATTTTAATAAAAAAAATCGTGAAGATAAATATAAGCTTATAAGTGCACTTAACATGGCGCAATTGTCAATCTATAGATGTGATGATTTTTTTGAAGTTTTTGACCTTCCTCTTGCAAATCGTACTGGTATATTAAATGTTTTTAGTCTGATCTATTACAAACCCGGATTCATTCTTCAATTTCCTAAAAAATCAAACCTTGCTGAGCCTGCTGTATTCAAAGAACAAAGAAAAATATTTGAGGTTTATCAAAGAAATAAACGAATAGGAAAGCTTTTAAACATAGATAATGTAGGTGGATTAAACCAAATAATCTTAAGTAACCAATTTAATAATCTGGTTTTAATAGGAGAAGCACTTCACAGTAAGATGATTATCTCTCTGGCTAATGAAGTATACAAGAGAAGAAAAGATATAAGATTAATATGTATTGCCGGTCCATCATCTTCTGGGAAGACAACATTTTCAAAAAGATTTGAGATACAATTAAAATCAATGGGGCTTAATACAACAACAATATCCGTTGATAATTATTTTATAGATAGAGAAAAAACAATAAAAGATGAGTTTGGAAATCCCGATTATGAATCAATTAATGCAATAAACCTTGATTTATTTAATGATCATCTGACAAAGCTTTTAAAGGGAGAAAAAATTAATGTCCCTGTATATAACTTTTTAACAGGAAAATCAATAATCACTGATCAATCAATGTCTATAAATAAAAATGATATAATAATTATCGAAGGTATTCACTGTTTGAATGAAAAATTGACAAGCTCAATAAGCAAATCAAATAAATATAAAATTTATGTATCAGTATTAACACAAATGAATATTGATGATAATAACAGGATACCAACAACTGACAATAGGATAATTAGAAGGATTGTAAGGGATTACAAATACAGAGGACATAGTGCATTGAAGACGATCAAGATGTGGCCCAGCGTACGACGTGGTGAAGAGGAATACATATTCCCTTTCCAGAATGATGCGGATGGTTACTTTAACTCCGCATTAGACTATGAACTGTCCATTTTGCGGTCATACGCAGAGCCGCTCTTGATGCAAGTAAAGCCTTATGATGAAGAATATGCCGTATCAGTAAGACTGCTTAAGTTTTTAAGTTATTTCCTTCCAAGCCAGTCTAAAGATGTGCCATCAACCTCAATAATAAGAGAGTTTATCGGCGGTTCTTCATTTAGATATTAGGCTTACTTTTTTTTAGTAGCCTTTTTCTTAGCTGCTGGTTTTTTTGCAGCTGGTTTTTTTGCAGCTGGTTTTTTTGCAGCTGGTTTTTTTGCAGCTGGTTTTTTTGTTGCTTTCTTTTTGCTATCGCTCATCAATAAACTCCTTTCAATGTTTTTTGCCCAATCAGCGACTTTATTTTTATTATCCTTATCTCTTGTCTCTCTAAGATAAGGTAATTTCAATGATATTTCACCGACAATTTTATTCGATGCCAATATTTTTTTTAAGTTTTTTATTGCACTTCCCGGGCTTCCAGCATAGCATGAAAACAATGCAATATTTTTATTATTAATTTTATTATCGGCAAAAAAAGTATTAAAAGGCGGACAATAACTGCCTGCCCATACCGGCGTGCCTATATATAATAAATCGTAATTATTTAGATTAATATTAAATTTTTTTAACAATGGTTTTTGTTTGAATATAACTTGCATGCCACCGATAAAATATTTAAAAGGACCTTTAAATATATCAGATTTTAGATAATCAAGCTTTAATATATCTGCCTTTACCGTATCTTTAATTACTTTTGCTACATATTCGGTGTTTCCATCGAGAGAATAAAAAATAACTAATTTTTTCATTAAAGCCATTTCTATCTCCTATATTTTTTAGATAAAATAAAAAAACTTTTTTTTAAAAAAATATAATTATAATATAAACGATAAATACTTTAGTGTCA
>CAZHHK010000122.1:0-9450 GCA_964531405.1 uncultured Spirochaetales bacterium
AAATAATAAAATTATAAAAATTATTTGATTTTTATTCATATATGAATAATAATATTTAAATGCTAAATTTTCAAATTAAAGATAATATTTTACAAAATTATTAAAGAGGGAAAACATGCTTATCTATTTTAGTAATTTAGATCCTGTCATTCAGGCATTGATAGCTTCGTTGTTCACATGGTTTGTTACTGCTCTAGGAGCTGGCTTGGTTTTTTTATTTAAAAGTGTGAACAAGAAAATTCTCGATACCATGTTGGGGTTTGCTGCCGGAGTAATGATTGCGGCAAGTTTTTGGTCTCTTTTAAATCCGGCTATAGAGATGTCTGCACATCTTCCTGTCAAATGGTTTCCGGCTGTATCAGGCTTCATACTTGGAGCAATATTTTTAAGGCTTGTTGATAAATTTATGCCTCATTTGCATTTAGGTCTGCCTTTAGATAAATCTGAAGGACCTAAAACAGGCTTGCACCGAAGTATTTTGCTTGTACTGGCTATTACTCTTCATAATATACCGGAAGGTCTGGCTATAGGAGTAGCATTTGGTGCCGTAGCGGCTGGTTTTCCTTCGGCATCGTTGGGAGCTGCAATTGCTCTTGCAATAGGCATAGGAATACAGAATTTCCCTGAAGGTACTGCCGTATCGGTGCCGTTAAGAAGGGAAGGTGTATCTGTTTTAAAAAGCTTCTGGTATGGACAATTATCTGGCATTGTTGAGCCTATATCGGCTGTAATAGGGGTTTTAGCAGTAATAATTATTAAACCGCTTCTTCCCTATGCCCTGGCTTTTGCTGCCGGAGCGATGATTTTTGTTGTTGTGGAAGAATTAATTCCTGAATCCCAGCAAAACGGAAATTCTGATATTGCAACAATGGGTACTGTTTTCGGCTTTGTGATAATGATGATACTCGATGTCGCTCTGGGATAATCAAATACTTTGTTTATGCAATAAATAGTTGTACAAAATACTGCTTTAGATAATATAAAAAATTCAAGCACAAGAAATGTTGTGTGATTATAAAAAAAATAAATGTTTTTACGGCAGAAGAGTATATAAATTTGAATGGATAAAAAAAAACGGCGGGGGCTTCCTGCAACAGCCCGTATGTGCTGTGCTGCGGTTTTGGAAAACTCTTCTTTGTTTTTAAGGAAGTTTTCCAAAACCTTGACCAAATAAAAGTGCCTTTAATTTATTTTTTTTATATAAAAAATTGTTGAAATTAATGATAGGGGTGTTGTATATATGTTTAACTGAGCGAGTATATTGACGGCACTTTTACTTCATATACTCGCAAGCCGTTATATGCAATTGTGCCATTGGCTTTTTTGTTGTAATTTTCAAAAATATTCTTGACAAGTAGACAAGTATTTATTAAAATTATAGTATGAAAACACTAACAGTTGGCAAATTTAAATCAGATTTTTCCAAAGTAATAAAAGATATTGAAAATGGTGAAGAAATAATTGTAGAATTTGGTAAAAGTCACAAAAAATTGGCAATTCTAATTCCATATCAGAAGTATATTTTTAAAAAAAGGAAAATTGGAATTTTAGAAGGAAAGGCTTCATATAAAATTAAAGATGATTTTAAAATGTCTACGGAAGAATTGTTGTCATTATGAATATTTTAATAGATACCAATATAATATTTTGGATATTATTTGACAGCAAATCTTTAAATAAAAAAGAAAAGTTAATAATTGAAGACAATACTAATCAAATAATCGTAAGTAGTATATCAATATTTGAAATAAGTTTAAAATATTCAATTAATAAATTAGAATTGGAAAATATAACTCCGGATGAAATTCCTGATTTATTAAAAAATGAAGGATATGTAATTGAAGATGTTAGTTATGATTCTTTTTCAAGTTTCTATAAACTTCCTTTTCTAGAAGAACACAAAGATCCATTTGATAGAATATTAATATGGGAAGCAATAAGGAAAAAATATTCATTGTTGAGTAGAGATGAAAAATTTCAATATTATAAAAAATGTGGTTTAAACTTAGTATAAATGGCGTAACTGCTTACAACACACCGTTGTGCTGCGGTGCTTAAGGCTTTTTCGAGTACTCGAAATCCTGCACTCCTCGGTGCTGCTCACAAATTGACTCCTTTTTTTCTAGCGGATGCAATTTATGAGCGACGTACGCATAAAAGTGTTGGATTTGTTTAAATAAAAATTATTTGTTGATTTATATAAATGATTTTTGATATAGTAGTTGAGAGTTGGTTATAAAAGTTGCACTTTTATATCACATACAGCACCGTTAGACGCAAATTTTGTTGCGAACAGAAAAAAAAGAAGCGCTGGGCATCCGTCCGTTGGCGCAGCCTTTTGTGAGGATTTATGATTGATATTAGAGAATTAAAAATGATAGGAAAGGGGAGAACATCAGAAATATATGAGTCTTCAGAAGATAAAGTCCTAAAGCTATTCCTTGAAGGATTTTGGGAACCTGCAATAGAATATGAGTATCGATCTATGCAAGCAATTAATGAAATTGATGTAAGAGCTCCCCGATGTTATGAATATGTGAAAGTGAAGAATAGGTATGGAATTCTGTATCAAAGAATATTTGGAAAATCATTGCTTGAAAAAATTAACAGCGAACCAAAAAAGATAGGGTATTATTTGAAGATGATTGCAAATGAACATTACAAAATTCATAAAAATAAATCAACAAAATTGATTAATCAAATTGAACGATTTGGAAGTCAAATGTTCTATAATAAAGAAAAAATAGGTTTAAAGTATAATGAACTAAAGAGAAAGCTTGAAAGTATGAAACAGGGAAGCACCGTATGTCATGGTGATTTTCATCCTGACAACATAATGATTAATAATAGTGGATGCATAGTTATTGATTGGATGAATTGTTACTATGGATCACCTGGAAGTGATGTAATGAGAACATATCTAATATTAAAATCGCCTTTTTTACCTGATAATGTTCCGGAATATATAAGGGATGAAATACAAAAAGAAAAAGAGAAATACGCGGATGTATACATTGAGGAATATATAAAGAATTCCAGAATTAATAGGAGTGAAATACTTGATTGGATAGATATTGTTGCAGCTGCAAAATATTCAGATGAGATACATGAAGAAGAGCAATGGCTACAATCAATAATAGAAGGAGATTTAAGATATTAATTAAACAGACATGGTAACCTCTTTTTTTATTTAATTTTTATAATTCCTCTTATCATATTTCGTTGGTTTATGGTAGGAGGGGGTTACCATGTCTATTATTTATCAGTTTTAATAAAAATTAATGTTGATATTAATAATAGATTTTTGATATTATGTTTGTGGATTGAATTTAATGACCACACTTTTACATCATTAAATTGCAAACCGTTGTGCGTAATAACTTGTTAGTAACTCTTAGGAGCTAGTAAAATATGACAATAGAAGAACTTGCAGTTAATAAATTTAAAAACGGTTACAATTGTGCTCAATCAATGGTTTATAGTTTTGCTGAGCAATTAAAAATTGATAAATCGGTCGCTCTAAAATTAGCATGTGGCTTTGGTGGAGGAATGGGACGAACAGAAAATGTTTGTGGAGCAATAACGGGAGGTGTTATTATACTGGGATTAATTTTTGGCCGTGGTGAAAATGAAGAAAAAATTAAACAGGAAGAAACATATCAATATGTTAGAGATTTTATTAATAAATTCAAGGCAAAATATGGCACAATTGAATGTAGATGTCTAATTGATAATATTGATTTATTAACAGATGAAGGACAAAATAAATTCAAAGAATTAAATATGATTAATAAATGCTATGAATACGTTGAAAATGCCAACAAAATAATTCAAGAAATTATAAAATGAATAAAATACTACTAACCGCATCGTACGACGAATCTGCAGTAAAACCCATTTATTAAATAATTTATCTTTATTTAATAAATCATTTGGCGATGTTTGTTAAAGGAAACATTCCTAAATGTATTTTTTCTTGCCATGTTTTGTATTTTGCCGATATACTTCGTTCATCTTTTGGTAAAATAAAAGATTGTCATATATGCTCGGGATTATATAGCCTCAGAATGATTATTAATTCAATAAATTTGGCAATTAATCACTAAAGAAAATAATTTAAAAATTTTAATAAATATTTATTGACTTATCTGATAATTAGCAGTATAAATACTACTAAAGAGAGTAAAAAGGTAGTAAATAAAATGAAGTTATCAACAAGATCAAGATATGGTGCAAGATTGATGTTTGAGCTGGCATTAAACTATAATAATGATCTAATTTTTCTAAAGGATATAGCTAAAAGGCAGGGTGTTTCTGAAAAATATTTAAGTAAACTTATAATCCCATTAAGAGGGGCAGGGTTTGTTAATACAGTAAGAGGCGCTCATGGAGGCTATATAATAGCAAAGGATCCTAAAGAGATAACAATGAGGCAGATTGTGGAAATACTTGAAGGTGATATTACACCGGTAGAATGCATTAAAGATAAAAATATATGCGGAAGAAGAAATTGTCCTACAAAATTTGTCTGGGATGAAGTTTACAGGGTGATTTTAAATACGCTGGATAATATTACTTTAGCCGATGTTGTGGAGTGTTATAAAAATAACATAGATAATTTTATCGATTATAATATTTAAGGAGGCTAGACATAAAAATAGCAAACAATATCACAGAATTAATTGGGAATACTCCTCTTGTAAGAATAAATAAATTGACAAAAGGTTTAAAAGGGGAAGTTGTTGCAAAACTCGAGTCATTCAATCCATTTTCCAGTGTTAAAGACAGGATCGGTCTTGCAATGATAGAAGATGCTGAGAAAAAAGGCTTATTAAAAAAAGATACAGTGATAATTGAGCCCACAAGCGGTAATACTGGTATTGCATTGGCATTCGTTGCAGCAAGCAAGGGATACAATATTATTCTGACAATGCCGGAGACTATGAGTGTTGAGAGGCGCAAATTGTTAAAGGCCTTAGGCGCGGAGCTTGTTCTTACCGAAGGTGCAAAAGGAATGAAGGGAGCGATTGCAAAAGCCGAGGAGCTTGTTGCAAAAAACAAAAATTCCTTTATGCCTCAGCAGTTTAAGAATCCTGCTAATCCTGAGATTCACAGAAAGACCACAGCCGAAGAAATCTGGAGAGATACCGACGGCAAAATCGATATACTGATCGGCGGAGTAGGCACCGGTGGTACAATTACAGGCATCGGAGAAGTAATAAAATCAAGAAAACCATCGTTAAAAGTTATTGCCGTTGAGCCTGTAAAATCTCCTGTTCTTTCAGGAGGAGAGCCCGGTCCTCATAAAATACAGGGGATAGGTGCCGGATTTGTACCAGATGTATATAACTCAAAGATTATCGATGAAATCATACAGGTCGAGGAAGAGAATGCAGGAAATACTTCTAGAAAGCTTGCAAAGGAAGAGGGAATTTTAGTGGGTATTTCTTCTGGGGCAGCTTTATGGGCAGCATTGCAGGTTGCGTCAAGAGATGAAAGTAATGGTAAACTGATTGTTGTGATTTTACCAGATAGCGGTGAAAGATACTTGAGTACATGGCTATTTGAGGATGTTGATAATCAACCTGAATTATAGAGGAAATAAAACTCTATTTGTAAATGTTAAGCATAATGCATGTTGAAATTACCGGATCAATTGCAAAGCCTATTTATCAAACTACAATTTTCAGGTCATAGCCCGGTAGATCTACGGGATATGACTATACGATGACATCAAATCCTACAAGAAAAAATCTTGAAGATTTAATCGCTGGTTATGAAATCCTCAAAAAACAAGCAATGGTGCATTATTGAGATTGTCAATCGGAGTAGAAAATGTTAATGATCAAATAAATGATTTATATCAGGCTATTAAAAGTCAAGGAATTATAATGCATTACAATACCAAAATAATTCATAATTCAGGATCAAAAGATGTTACCACTGGGGGGTTGAGTATACCAATTTCACCTGCATCCACTTATCAGCAGAGTGATATAGACAATAAGCAAGAATTTTTATATTCAAGATCAGGCAATCCTACCCGGAAAGCTCTTGAAGAAACACTTGCCGTACTTGAAAACGGTAAAAGAGCATTTGCTTTTTCTTCAGGGGTGGCGGCAATAACAGCCTGTTTAACCGGATTGCTAAAATCAAATGATCACGTAATCGCAACCGAGAATATATATGGTGGGACATATAGGATTCTTGACGGATATCTATCAAAATTTAATATAAATTATTCATTAGTCGATACGTCTGATCCTAAAGCAGTTGAAGATGAAATTAAAAAACATCCTGATACAAAAATTTTATTTTTGGAAACTCCGACAAATCCTCTATTAAAGATTACTGATATAGAGAAGATGGCAGAACTTGCAAAAAAATATAAATTGATATCTATTATTGACAATACTTTTTTAACACCGTACTTTTTAAAGCCTCTTGATTTTGGCATTGATGTAAGCATCCATAGTGCTACAAAATTTTTGGCCGGACACAGTGACCTTATTGCCGGTGCTGCTGTAACTAATTGCGATAATATAGCTTCAAGCATCCATTATGTGCAGAATACTACAGGAAATATTTTAAGTCCAGAAAATTGCTGGCTTTTAATAAGAGGTATTAAGACTTTAAGAGCAAGACTTGAGATTGAGCAGGAATCTGCAATTAAAATAGCAGACTGGCTGTCAAAACAATCATGGGTTAAAAAAGTCTATTATCCCGGTTTTAAAAGTCATCAGGGGCATTCCATAATAAAAAAACAGGCATCAGGCTTTGGAGCAGTAGTGTCGTTTGAGACTGATACGCTGGAACGTGCCAGGACGATAATGAAAAATATCAAGATATGGTCTTTAGCTGTCAGTCTGGGAGGTGTAGAATCAATTTTGTCATACCCATTCATAATGTCACATCAAGTTGTACCTGAATCCGAAAAAAATAAAATCGGTATAACAGACAGATTGCTTAGATTATCTTGTGGTCTTGAAGATTGTCAGGATCTCATTGATGATCTAAATCAGGCTGTAATTTTATAAAAAAATATATTTATAAAATTATTTATTTTTGATATATATCAAGCGGAGAAAAAAATATTTTATGAAAACATCAAAAATAAAAAAAATATTTATAATGCTTTCAACAATTATTGCTTTATCGTTATCTGCTTGTTCAAAAGATATTGTAAGCACTGGTTTAACTTCTATAGATTATTATAATGAAAAAGATATTTATTCAATTAAAACTTATTATAACGGTAAAGTACTTATAAAAAAAGATAATAAAATGATTAAGATATATCCGGATACAAAAATTATTTTTAATAAAAATAATTCATTAACTTTAAAAAACGGCATTATGTTAATTAATAAGGATTATAAAAAAAACAGAAATATTAATAATTTTGATATAAATTACAAAATATTTTTTAAGAATATAAACGGTGATGCACAATTTATCAGGATTATGCTACCTGAACATATTAAATTTAATTATTCAACTGCGAGAATAATTTATCATCTAACTAATGGAAATACTAAAGTTATAAACACAAGATTATTCTATTTATTTAAAAACAATGAACATAGTTATTATGGATTTTTTATACCGTTTAATTTATTTTGGGAAGTAAAAAATTATGAGATTGATATTGAGATAGGAGATTACAAATCATTTTATATCAATATTAAAACAGGGGATTGTGTTAACAAAAAAGAATGGAGTAGGCAGACTGTTTATTTTAATTTTAAAAAGTCAAGCGAAATTTTAAAAACAGATTATAATCTTTTTAAACTTGAAAAAATGGAAAGAGATAATGTATATAAAATTGTTACTTCAGGTAATTATTTTTTTCACGGTTTTGACTATCCGTTATTATGGAGGCAGTATTTAACAAGCGAATACGGACTAATCAGAAAATGGGTTTTTTATAATGGTAAACTTTATTCTACAGCTGTGCATAATGGACTTGATTTTGCGAATAAGAGAGGCACTGTAATATATGCATCATGCGATGGTATTGTCAGATATGCAAAATATGCCCAGTTATATGGGAATATGGTTATCCTGGATCATGGCTATTCGGTTTTTTCGGAATATTATCATATGGATGCTATTGCTGTAAAATCAGGAGATATAGTAAGAAAAGGCGATATTATAGGTTTTATGGGAAGCACGGGAGCGTCGACAGGGAGTCATCTTCATTGGACTGTAAGAATAAATGAATTGATTGTTAATCCAAGATCATTGTTGGATATTTATAAAATATTGATTCCTTAATTTGATTTAAATTTTAAATTGATTGATTACTTTTTCAAGATTTTCATTTTCTTTTTGTAGTTCATCGGTAAGATTAGATAAGTTTTCAGCCATGATGCTGTTGTTTTCGGTAGAGCTATTTACCTCCGTAATTGATTTCATTATTTCATTTACAGCAATTGTTTGTTCTTCCATCTGTGTTTTAATTTCATCCGAAAAACCTTTTAATGATTCAATAAATTTCAGTAATTCATTGGTGTCATCCCCTTGAGCATTGGTAATACTTGTTATTTCATTTATCATAATTTTTATTTTTTCGATATTGTTTATTACCTTTTGCATGGCATCTCCGGATTCTTCAGAAAGCAGTTTATTTTTATTTGAGAGAGTATTGCCTGTTTGTGTTATATTAATGGCTTCGCTTACAGCTATTTTTATCTTTTTAATTAATTCAGAAATTTCTTTAACAGATTTTTTTGAATTATCAGCTAGTTTTTTAATTTCTCCTGCTACGATTGCAAAACCTTTACCATATTCTCCTGCATGTGCTGCTTCAATTGCAGTATTTATAGCCAATAGATTTGTCTTCTCAGAAATATCTTCAATAACATTTAATATCTTGTCTATATTTTCAGATTCATCACCAACATTTTTGATTTTCAATGAAATATCATTCATATTAGAATTCATTTTGATGGCGCCGTCTATTGATTTATTTAATTTTTCCTGGCTGCTTTTTATATTTATGATATTTTCATTTATTTTTTCACTTACATTTTTTGTATTATTTATAATATATTGCATTCCCTCGAGTAGTTTTTTCATCGAACTTGTCATTTTTATTAAATTGTTAGCCTGATTATTTATATTTATTTTTATGCTGCTAATAGTTGCCGTGTATTCTTCTATTGTAGTTGTTACATTTGACACACTGTTAGCCTGTATTTCACTGGTTTTTGCCAGCTCTGAGGAATTATTTGATAATTTATTTATCCATTCAGCAAGCTTTATGGTTGAATTTTTTATTGATTGAACATTATGATACAATTTTTTTATTACATCATTAAAAAAGAATGACATATCTCCAAACTCATTGTTGGCTGTTATGGTAATAGTCTGATTTAAGTTGCCAGAAGAAATATTTTTTAATTTTTCATTGATTTTTATAAAAGTTTTTGAATAAATTTTTGATAG
>CAZHHK010000123.1:0-9399 GCA_964531405.1 uncultured Spirochaetales bacterium
TAACAAAGTTAAAATTTTTTAATTGCAATATAGTTAAAACTCATGTAATATATTAATGATAAAATTTTAATTATTAAATAATATAAATGGTTTTATATCTGTTTCTCAAAAGCCATTATTATACAAATTAATTAACCATAAAATAATTAAATTGGGATTTTAATATGCCTTCAAATAACCTTAAATTAGTAATAATCGGTGGCTCATTGGCAGGTTTGACAGCAGCAACGAGAGCCCGCCGTATTAATGAAAAAGCCGAAATAACAATTGTTGAAAGCGGTAATTATATCGGTATACCTTTGCCTGCTTTACCAGAATTCGCAGCAGGCATAATAAAAAAAAAAGAAAGTCTTATTACAGACGTTGATATAAGAATAGAACAGATTTATAATATAAGGATACTAAAAAATACTAAAGCAATCGAAATCGACAGAGAAAAAAAAATAGTTTCTGTAAAAGACAATAATAGCGGCAAAATATCACAGATCGCTTATGATAAATTACTTCTTGCTTGCGGTAATAAATTCTCAATACCAAGCATTGCCAAAAATAAATTAGCAAATGTATTTACTTTGAAGACTATTGATGATTCAATAAATATACAAAATTTTATTAAAAAAACAGGAGCTAAAGACGTAACAATAGTTGGTACAAATTATTTTGGCTTAATGACAGCAAGCTTTTTTATTAAATCCGGTTTTAACCTATCAATAATAGATAATAAACAGGATATAACGGATGATTTTGATAAAGATTTTAATTTCCTTATTAAAGAGGAATTAACCAATAATGGTGTAAAAATATATTTAAATAAAGACATTAAGGATTATTCAAAAATTGAAAAAGAAAGAGTATCACGTATAAAACTTCAGGACGGCTCATCAATAGACACACACTTAATAATTTTTTTAAATCATATTACTCCTAATTATGAACTAGCAAAAAAAAGCGGGCTAGACTTAAATAATGCCAATAGAATCAAAGTAAATGAAAAATTTCAAACAAGTGATCCCGATATATATGCTGTAGGAAGCATTATAGAGCAATACCACATCATCAATAAAAAAAGTTTTTCAAAAATCCCTACAGGTGCAGCAACTCAACTTCAGGCAAAACTTGCCGGCACAATTATAGCTGGAGGAGATGCTAACAATAGAGGAATTTACGAATCCAGACTTATCGTATTTGAAAATATGACAATAGGATTTGTTGGATTAAATAGCAATGATGCAAAAAAATATAATATTAACACAATATCCGTTGCGCTTCATACAGGCAGTCATGAAAGATTCATACCTGGATCAAAACATATTTATATGAAAATTCTTGTTAATTCTGATACAAAAAAAATAATCGGAGCTCAAGTCTCAGGCAAAGGCGACGGAGTTGACAAAAGGCTTGATACTCTATCAACTGCTATTTACTCTGGTTTGACTCTTGAGGATATAAATAACCTTAACCTATGTTATTCTCCCGGCTTAAGTGTATCAAAAGATCCAATAAATATATTAGGCGCAATAGGGTTGGATAGATTTAATGGTTATTCTCATGCTGTTGATTTTGATGAAGTCCCTTTTAACAGCGAAACCCTGATACTCGATGTACGAAGTAAAGAGGAATATCTAAAATCCAGAATCGAAAATTCAATGTGCATCCCGCTTAACGAATTAAGGGATAGACTTAATGAAATTCCAAAGGAAAAACATATTTATATATTTGGACATATTGGGATAATGGGCTATATAGCTGAAAGAATATTAAAAGGCAATGGTTTTACAAATGTCTTTAATATTGAAGGAGGCATATTATCAATAAAAATGAAAGAAAAAAATTATTGATATAATATATCTTATATTTAAAACATTAAAGAAAAATTGCTAAATTCGTTGATTAAAGTTTGACCTTATATATATCAGGAGGAAATTATATGTCATTAGAATACAATGAAAATGGAAGTATAAAACTTCCACAGCCAGAAGAAATTACAAGAAGGGAAAGAGAAGATGCTGCTGGTTCATATATTATGATGTTTTCAGGCTTATATCTTCCAATCCCATTAAGCGAAGTTGTAATGTCCATTGCCTATTATTTATATTTCAAAAAAAAATCAAGATTTACCGCTTTTCATTCATATCAATCATTAATCACGCAATTACCAATGAGTTTTTTTAATACAGTGCTAACCGTATGGGTAATAATAAATGCAGTTGAATATTTTTCAAAAAAAACAACGACTGGATTCCAAAATTATATATTCATAATTTTTATTATATTTGTTGTTTTATGGAACCTTATTTATATAGTATTCTCATTTATTGGTTACTTTAAGGCTGGCAAAGGTAAATTATACTATATACCATTATTCGGAAAATTCGCATATACAAAATTTTTTGGACCTAATGCAAAAGATTATACACCAAAAGAAAAATCAGTGGATGTAAATACGCCGCCTAAAGGTTTTTAAACAATTTATAATTTTATAAATTATCTAATTTTCGATTTTATATTATAAATATTCTATTTGTCCAACTGAGTGAAGTAGATAGTGATTAATATTAAAGTCTTATGAATTAAAATTTATTTTTAGAGCTTTTTATGACAAAAAAAGAAATAAGCTGGATATTAAACGATGTGGGCAACTCAGCATTCTCAATAATCATAATGACTGCAATACTTCCGACTTTTTTTAAAGATGTTGTAGCTAAAGATATAGCAAAAAATATTTCTACAGCTTATTGGGGATATATAAACTCAATATCCACAATTTTAATTGCAGTAATGGCGCCGATACTTGGCACAATTGCCGATATTAAAAATTTTAAAAAAAAATTATTTTTTTCTTTTACAATGCTTGGAGTTATTGCCACTGCCTTATTATTTTTTATTAACACCGGAGATATCCCGCAATGCCTAATAATTTATGCTTTTGCTTTATTTGGCTTTGCAGGATCGAATATATTTTATGATTCCTTTATAACCGATGTTACCAAAAAAAACCGCATGGATAAAATATCAGCAACAGGTTTTGCCTGCGGTTATATCGGCAGTACTATACCATATATAACAAGTATTCTTATTATTTTATTCCCTCGATTTTTTGGCATTCATGATAAAATTTTATCTATTAAAATTACATTTTTAATCACAGCAATATGGTGGCTTGCTTTTGCTATGCCGTTATTTTTTAATGTTAAACAGGAATACTTTAATGAAATTACCGGCAACCCGATAACAGAAAGTTTTAAAAAAACATTTGCAACCTTGAAGGAAATAAAGAATTATAAAATTATTTTCTTATTTCTCATTGCCTACTTTTTTTATATCGACGGCGTTGATACGATAATTAAAATGGCAGGAGTCTTTGGTAATGATCTTGGCATCAGTACAAAAGAGCTTATTGTAATACTTCTTGTAATACAGATAGTTGCATTCCCATTTGCTCTGATATTCGGTAAACTCGCGCAGGTTTTTGGTACAAAAAAAATGATCCTTGCAGGAATCTCCGTTTACTCATTCATCGTAATATATGCTTTTTTTATGAAAACCGTTATTGACTTCTGGATATTGGCACTGTTAACAGCAACAAGCCAGGGCGGAATACAGGCTTTAAGCAGATCATATTTTGGCAAGATAATCCCAAATGAAAAATCAGCCGAGTTTTTTGGTTTCTATAACATATTCGGACGTTTTTCGACATTTATCGGTCCATTAATGTTTGGATTTTTTTCTCAAATCACAGGTAATTCCAAAATTGGAGTATTAAGCATCCTTCTGTTATTCATAACCGGTGGAATCATTTTTTACAGAATAAAAGAAGACAATTTTAAAACAGAAAATCAGTTGACAGAAAATTAGATTTCCGATTTTTAAGTATATCGGTTATAATCATCTTATTCAAATCGCTTTCCTTTGCAGCAACTAAAGTCCTGATCGAAAATTCCTTTAACGCATCAACAATCGACAATGTACCCTCTGCAGAATCTTTTTTGCCTGTGAATGGGAATGAATCCGGTCCTCTCTGACACTGGCTGTTTATATTGACCCTGCAAACCTGGTTAACAAGAGGATCAATTAATCCTGCAATATTATCAGGATTGCTAGCGAAAATGCTTACCTGTTGACCAAAATTGGAATTAACCATATAATCTATCGGCTCTCTTACTTCATCAAAAGGGACGATTGGTACAATAGGTCCAAATTGCTCTTCATTATACAGTTTCATTTTGCTGTTTACAGGATATACTACAGCCGGATAAAAAAAAGTTTCATTAATTACCGCACCATTTTCATTTATAATTTTAGCACCATTACTCACAGCATCCTTTATTAGTTCATTTAACCATGCTGTTTTATTTGCTTCAGGAAGAGGCGTAATATTGACATCACAATCCCACGGCATGCCGATTTTTAACTTTGATACTTCATCACAAAACTTTTTAATAAAAATATCCGTTATCTTTTTATGCACAAAAAGAATTTTCAAAGCCGTACATCTTTGTCCGTTATACGATAGTGAGCCAAGGATGCATTCCTTAACCGCAAGATCGATATCTGCATCTTCCAGGATTATCGCAGGATTTTTTGCATTCAAGCCGTAGATTGTTTTTAATCTGTTTAGCATTGGATGCTGTTTCTCGATTATATTGGCAACATTGCTTGAACCAATGAAAGCCAGAACATTAATCTTTCCACTCGCCATTATAGGACCAATTATAACCCTACCATCTCCGTATATCGTATTAACAACACCTTTGGGGAATGAAGACCTGAAAGCTTCTAAGAGAGGCTCAAGCAAAAGCACTCCATATTTTGCCGGTTTAAAGAGCACTGTATTACCCATTATCAACGCCGGGATTAATGTAGTAAACGTTTCATTTAATGGATAGTTAAATGGTCCCATACAAAGCACTACCCCTAAAGGCGCATGTCTTATCTGCCCTATTATCCCCTTTTCGATCACAAATCTCGATGAAGCTCTATCCAAATCTTTCAAAGCATTCACCGTATCATAAATATATTCCACGGTACGATCAAATTCTTTTTCAGAATCAGCAAGATTTTTTCCTATCTCCCACATTAAAAGATTAACTATTTTAGTCCGCTGTTCTTTCATTTTGTATGTAAAATCAAGGATACATTTGATGCGATCCGCAACCGTCATAGTAGGCCATTTACCTCTGCCATTATCATAGGCATTAAAGCACGACTCAAGACATTCCAGAGCATCTCTTTCAGTCAGCATCGGATACTCTCCGATTACCTCCTGTTTTATTGAATTCTCATCTTTTATGCAAATCGGAGAATAAACTTTTTGAAACTCACCACTCCATTTACGAAGCTCTCCATTTACAAGATATCTATCCTGTTTTAGATATTCAACCCTAAATTTATCCGGGATGTCCTTTCTAAGCGGAAAAATATTCATAATCTCTTCTTTACTGCTCATGTTTACCTCTATTATATTTTTATTTATGATATTCATTATATACTAAAAACCCAATATTTGTTGTTAAAATTTTTAATAAATCTACTAGTTATATTATTGACATGATTTATATTATATAATATAACATAATCAATGCAAACGTTTGCATAAAAATTTAAGATTATGATTAAAACAATAGAAGACATAGCTAAAATAGTGGGCGTATCGGTTTCAACGGTTTCAAGGGCCTTAAACAATAATCCCAATATAAGCAATAAGACTAAAAATCTGATACAAAAGATTGCAAAATTAAATAAATTTGAAGCAAATCAACGTGCCAGAAATTTAAGTTTAAAAAGAAGTAATACAATTGGCTTGATTTTTCCAGGTGTGGATTCCAATAGATCATTAATAACAGACCCTTTTTTAATTGAATTGCTGCAAGGTATCACTAATGCGATGCTTGAGTATGAACATGATCTCTTAATTGTTCATTCTAAAAATAATGAAACAGAGATTGCATATAAATATTTAAATTCCAAGAGAGTCGATGGACTAATCATCGCCGGATCTAAGGCAGCTATCAATAGTATTTTTAAAAATTTGGGAAAGAATGCTCCTGTGATTATATGGGGAAGAAGCAATACTAATTTTTGTTATGTTGACTGTGATAATGTAACTGGCGGATATTTGGCAACAGAACACTTGATTAAAAGAGGCTGTAAAAAAATTGTTTTTTTAGGGGGCATTAAAGGTGAGCCAGAGTTACCATTACGTTATAAAGGATTTAAGAATGCACTGTTTAATAATGGATTATCTCCAATTAAAGAATTATGCATCTATGCCAATTATAAAAAAGATGTGGCCTATGAAAAAATAATTAAACTTATACGAAGCAATATAAAATTCGATGGTGTTTTTGCATGCAGTGATTTAATGGCATTCGGTGCAATGAATGCAATTAAAGACTCAGGCTTAAATATACCGGCTGATATCGCGGTTATCGGATTTGACAATATACTGATTTCAGAATACTGCAGTCCGTCTTTGACTACTGTAAAGCAGGATATTTTTAAATCCGGTGAAACATTGGTGCATAATTTGATGAAATACATGAAAGATGGCATAAAGACTGCTACCATTTTGCCTGTCGAATTAGTTATGCGAAATTCGGGTTAATAAATCAAAAAAGGAACAGCGTTTATATGAAATTTTCTACAAAAGTACAACTTTCAATAATGATGATCCTGCAGTTTATTGCTGCTGGAGCAATCACACCAATATTTAGTCTTTACCTTAAAGATTATTTGCATTTTGACGGCATCCAAACAGGATTGATAATAGGCACTTCATCAATCGCGGCGTTTGTCTCTCCATTGGTTACGTCTTTTATTGCTGATAAGATTATAAGCGCAGAAAGACTATATACAATATGCCAGTTTGGCGGTGCAGTTGTAATGGGTATTTTAGCTTTTCAGATTAATTTTATGAGCGTACTTTTATTGTATCTTTTTTACTCAATAATAATCGGGCCTACGTTTGCACTTATCAATGCAATAATTTTTCATAATGCATCTAAAGAAGATAGTAAAAACTATGGATTTTTAAGAGTATGGGGGACAATAGGATGGATAATTGTTGCATGGATTTTTTATTTTTATCTTAATAAATTCCCTGAAAAAATCCCCGATGTATTGAAACTTTCGTGTATCACCACATTTATGCTATCTATTTTTTCGTTAACTTTCCCTAAAACCCATGCCAGAGCAAAATCCGAAAGTTTTATTCCAATAGAATCAATTAAGGTAATTATAAAACCAGAAATAATTTTTCTTCTTCTTTTTGGTTTATGCATAAATATGTTAGAAAGGTATTTTTATTATGGCGCTGCACCTTTTTTAAAATCCATAGGTTTTGAAAACAAACTATTAATGCCTATTATGAGCCTTGGTCAAATATCTGAAATTATTGCAATGCTTTTAACAGGACTTTTAATTAAAAAATTAGGTTATAAAATAGTAATGATTTTTGGTCTTCTCATGGAGATGATAAGATTTTCAGGGTTATTTTTCGGCAAACCTTTAATTTTTGTTTTATCAGGATTATTTGTCCACGGATTTGCATATACTTTTTATTATGTACCATTCATAATTTTTTTAGACAGTCATTGCAGCAAAAAGGCAAGAACAGGAGTACACCAGCTTTCTACTATATTCACAACGGGATTTGGCAATTTTTTGGGAAGTATGATTGCGGGTATCGTTATAGACCATTCGACTGTAGTGAATATTGTTGATTTTAAAAAATTTTGGACGGTGCCAATAATAATTACGATTTTAAGCTTTTTTATACTTTTGTTTTTTATAAATGAAAAAAATAAAAATAAAATAAATATAGACAATGCAGATGGCAAAAGCATCGCCATGAGTGAAGTATTGGAATAAGACATTTAAGGAGTTTTTATGGGCAATATTATTTTTCCTAAAAATTTTTTATGGGGAGCTGCAACAGCATCGTATCAAATCGAAGGAGCATGGAATGAAGACGGCAAAGGAAAATCTATCTGGGATGTTTTTAGTCATAAAAAAGGGAAGATAAGCGATAATTCAACCGGTGATGTTGCCTGTGATCATTATCACAGGTATAAGGAAGATATTGCTCTAATGAGACAGTTAAATCTCCAATCATACAGATTATCATTATCATGGCCCAGGATACTGCCAAACGGTAAAGGCAAGATTAATCAAAAGGGTATTGATTTTTATAAGAGGCTCATAGAAACACTTATCAATAATAACATTATACCTTTTGTCACATTGTATCACTGGGATATGCCAGATGCACTGGAAAAAAAGGGAGGTCTTTTAAACAGAAAATTTGCAGACTGGTTTGCCGATTATACAGAAGTAATTGTCAATGAGCTCAAAGATTTTGTCAAATACTGGACTACATTTAACGAACCAGTTATAATATACAGGTTAGGTTATCTGCAAGGAACTCATGCTCCATGCAAGACAGAGCCAGATAAATCTTTTAGAGTGATACATAATTTGCTGTTATCTCATGGCAAGGCATTAGAAAGAATAAGGGCAATCAATAAAAACTTAAAGGCAGGCATAGTCAATGCTCTTTGGATGTATGAACCTGCGACCAACGACGATATTGAAGCAAGTAATGCTGCAATGGAGCTCACACGATTATTCATGGATCCTGTATTCAAAGGTAAATACCCTCCATATTATGAAAAAATGATATTAAAAAACTGTCGAGATTTTAAAAATGAAGACCTTGAATTGATTTCACAACCCATTGACTTTGTCGGTGTAAATCATTATTTCAGGCAGATAGTAAAAAAATCTGATATTAAGAATAATAGATTTGAAATAGTAAAACCAAATTATCCCGGTGTTAAATTTACTTCGTTCAACTGGGAGATTTATCCTAAAGGGATGTATGATATATTAAAATGGATAAAAGATGAATATAACAATCCTCCTGTTTTTATAACAGAAAACGGAGCAGCTTTCGACGACAAAGTCGTTAATGAAAGAGTCAATGACGATTACAGGATAAGCTATTTGAGTGATTATTTAACCCAAATTAATAAAGCAATAAAAGAGGGCATGGATATCAGAGGTTATTTTTTGTGGAGTCTTATGGATAATTTTGAATGGTCAAGCGGCTATTCAAAAAGATTTGGAATAATTTATATAGATTATTCCTCACAAAAAAGAATTATTAAAGACAGTGGTTATTGGTATAGCAAGGTTATTATGAATGGCGGATTTTAAATAAGTTATCTTTTTTCTTTAATTGAGATATATCCTGTCCAATCACTAAATTTTAAATATACCGTCAAAATTCATTATTTCATACTTTAATAATAATTTATACTCAAAAGCATTATATTTGCCCGTTTTAAATTTAAATATATTATTTATCAATAAATCACTTATAAAAAATCCACAGGTTGT
>CAZHHK010000124.1:0-9384 GCA_964531405.1 uncultured Spirochaetales bacterium
GAAATTAAATTCATCTTTATCATGGATTAATGCATCAATCTATTCTTTTGCATTTATTTCGGGAACTTATTCTATCATAAATATTGTTCAAAGTATGAATCGTGATTATCCCGATAATCCGCTTTATTATATACCTTTTTTTAGTTTGATATTTTTTGTGTCTATGCTTATAGGGCTATTGGGACCAAAATTTCTTGAGGAGTATGATTTATTAAAAAAGATACTATGGGCTGTATTATTAATAACATCACTTACTTTAACATTTTCAGTTTTTTATTTTTTAAATTTTTATAATTATATTTATATTTATCTGTTTATAGTGCCTTTTGGAGTTTTGGTAGTGTTTTTTGAAATTAACGAATTCAGATATTTCAGAACATAATTGATATTATTCATATAAATATATTTTTTTTATTTAAAAAAGTTATTTCAAATATTTAAAGTCCTGAGCGCTGTAGCCTCTGCCTGTCGGACCGTTGTCTTCAAGAAGAGCAGGGACGATTGCGCCGTATAAAACAGTGTCTACTTCATTGTCGGCATTTGGTCCGCCCAAATCAGTTTTTAGCCAGCCCGGGTCGAGATAATTTATAAGCACATTGTCATCCTTGTATTCCCATGCTAAATCTTTTGTGAATTTATCAATTGCTGCTTTTGAGACGCTATAAGGTGAAAGATCAGGCTGGTCTTTAATGCCTGAGCTTAAATTGATAATTCTGCCCCATTTCCTTTTTCTCATCTCAGGTGCAAAAGCCGAGCAGAGTTTGACGACTGCAAATAGATTTATATCAAAAACCCGCCTCCATTCTTCCATCGGGATTTTCCATATTTTATCGGCTTTGCTCATAACTGCAGCATTGTTGTATAATATATCTACTCCGTCGGTTTTTTCAAAAACAAAATCTATTATAGATTGAACATCTCTTTCATTGGATAATTCTCCTTCACATACTAAAACTTCTACATTATATTGCTTCAATATTTCAAGAGTTTTTTTTGCATTTTCGATTTTTCTACCGTGTACGATTATATTGCAACCTTGCTCGGCAAGACCTATAGCTATTTTTTGTCCGATACCTCTGCAAGATCCGGTAATCAGTGCCCATTTACCTTTTAATCTGTCTTTTTGCATTTTGCATTCTCCTTGTAAATATGAACTTATATATCTAATTAATGCTATAAGTCAAATAAATTTTTTACATAATTTTATAAAAGCAGCATTATTTTAATTTTACCAAAAGAATATTTTGAAAATAAGAATAATTTGCATTTTTAAACAATTTTTATAATAATTAAGTAAAATGAAAAAGAATTTTAGTATAAAAGTAAAAGGTCTTGTCCAGGGAGTTGGTTTTAGGCCGTTTGTTTATCGCCTTGCACTTAAATTTAATCTTACTGGATGGGTAAAGAATTCAAGCAGTGGTGTGGAAATTGTTATTGAAGGGGAAAACAGTCTTATAAAAAAATTTATTAAAAATTTAACAGAGCACTCACCGGTTAATTCTCAAATTGAAAAAATTGAAATAACAAAAGAAGACATTAAAAATTATAATAAATTTGAAATACTGGCAAGCGATGAAATTAAAGATCAAATAACCTATATAAGTCCCGATATAACTATATGTTCTGATTGCCTTAATGATATGAAAAGCCAGAAAAACAGGATTAATTATCCGTTTATAAACTGTACAAACTGCGGTCCGAGGTTCACTATAATAAAAGACATACCTTACGACAGAGAAAAAACCTCGATGAATAAATTTACGATGTGCGAAGTTTGTCAAAAAGAATACAATGATATCACAGATAGAAGGTTTCATGCTGAGCCCATAGCCTGTAACATTTGCGGACCTCATTATACTTTAAAATTAAAAAATGAAGAAATCAATCAAATTGAAAGAATCATCGATACTTTGGTAAAGATTATAGAGGAAGGAGGGGTTGTCGCAGTAAAAAGTCTCGGCGGATTTAATTTTATCTGTGATGCATTCAGCGAAGAAGCTGTTAAAAAATTAAGAGAAATAAAAAAGAGAGACAACAAACCTTTTGCCTTGATGTTTAAAGATCTTAAGTTTGCTAAAAAATATGCGCACATTAGCAGGCAGGAAAAAGAGCTTCTTGAATCATGGCAAAAGCCTGTTGTAATTCTCAGGCAGAAAAAACAGTGTGCATACAGTGTTAATACCGGACTTACAACAATCGGAGTAATACTGCCTTACATGGGTATTCATTATATGCTTTTTGAAAAACTAAAAACCCCTGCTGTTGTTTTTACAAGCGGGAATTTTTCTGAAACACCGATTATTATCGGTAATGAAACAGCATTAAATCAATTGACGGATATTTGCGATGGAGTGCTGATTTATAACAGGGATATAATTAATCGGGTTGATGACTCCGTTGCTGCAATAATAAACAAAAAAACAAGAATAATAAGAAGGTCAAGAAGTTATGCACCATTACCAATAAAAGTAAACTTTGATGTTGGTGGAATTTTATCGTGCGGAGGAGAGTTAAAAAATACGATTTGCATTGGCAGAAACAATCTGGCTTTTATAAGTCAGTATATCGGAGATTTGAAAAATCCTGAGACTTTCTCGTTTTTTACAGAAACGATTGAAAGATATAAAAATCTTGCAAAAGTAGAGCCGTCTTTAATAGCCTGTGATCTGCATCCGGATTATCTGTCAACCGGATATGCATTAAGATCCGGTTTAAATGTGGTCAAGATACAACATCATCATGCACACATTGCATCATGCATGGCGGAGAATAATCTTGATGAAAAAGTAATCGGTGTTTCGTTTGACGGAACAGGCTATGGTGACGATGGGTCTGTCTGGGGTGGAGAGTTTTTAATCTGTGATTTGACTGATTATAAAAGAGTATATCATCTTGATAATGTGATTTTACCTGGAGGCGATACGGTGATCAGAGAGCCATGGCGCATGACTTTAAGTTATCTTTACTCTATTTATGGTGAAAAGCTATTTAATTTAAAAATTCCATTTATTGAAAAAATAGACAAACAAAAAGCAAGGTTTTTAATTACTGCAATAAAAAACAACATTAACTGTTTTTATACATCCAGTGCAGGAAGGCTTTTTGATGCCGTAAGTGCTTTATTGAATATAACGCATTATTCATCGTTTGAAGCCGAAGCTGCAATACGGTTGGAGTGCCATATTAGACGAGGGATAAAAGCGTATTATTCTTTCAACATAAATGATGGTGATGCTATCAATAATATTTTTAGACAAATAATTTTTGATATAAATAAAGAAAAGGGGACAGATATTATTTCTGCAAAATTTCATAATACAATCGTATTATTGATAAATGAGATTTGCAATAAAATACGATTACAATGCAATACAAATAAAGCCGTACTGTCCGGAGGAGTATTCCAGAACAGATACCTTTTAACCAATACAGAAAATACTTTAAAAAGAAACGGCTTTTTAGTATACTCAAATAAAGTTGTGCCTGCAAATGACGGAGGGCTGTCTTTAGGACAGTTAGCTATTGCTGCAAAAAGGAGGGAAAAAAATGTGTTTAAGCATACCGGGTAAAATAATCGAGATAAATGGAAATCGGGCAAAAGTAGATATAAACAATGTAATTTATAATGCCGGTACAGGTCTTACCGATGACTTAAAAATCGGTGATTTTGTGCTTTTGCACGCAGGCTGCATCATAAAAAAAATTGATATAAAGGAAGCAGAAGAATCATTGGAATTATTCAGTAAAATGAGCGAATTATGAATTTTATCGATGGATACAAAGATAAAGCTCTGGTTTTAAAAATCAGCCAAAAGATAAAAGCAGTTTCAAAAAAAAATATTAAATTAATGGAGGTTTGCGGCGGTCATACAATGTCCATCCATAAGCATGGGTTACCGTCGCTTCTTCCATTAAATGTAGAGCTTATCTCTGGACCAGGCTGTCCTGTCTGCGTTACAGAAAAAAGTTTTATAGACAAGGCAATAGCATTATCAAAAATTGATAATACAATTGTTACAACTTTTGGTGATTTAATAAGAGTCCCGGGATCATTCTCCAGTCTTGAAAAGGAAAAATCCAGAGGAGAGGATATCCGCATAGTTTATTCTCCCTTAGAATCTCTGGAAATTGCAAAAAAAAATCCCGGTAAAAATATAATATTTTTAGGTATAGGTTTTGAAACAACAGCACCATTAAGCGCACTTGCAGTCAGTGAAGCTCATGTGAATAATTTGAATAATTTTTATTTGCTAAGTGCACACAAGGTTATGCCGCCGGCAATGAAGGCATTAATCGATGAAGGAATAAAAATAAACGGCTATATATGTCCTGGGCATGTAAGTACAATAACCGGATCAAATATCTATGAAGAAATAGTCAGTAAATATAAAGTAGGATGCGTTGTGAGCGGTTTCGAGCCGGTTGACATTATGCAGTCGATACTGATGCTTGTCGTGCAGTTTGAAAACAATGAACCGAAACTGGAAATCGAGTATACAAGAGCAGTAACTCGCGAAGGCAACATTAAAGCATTGAAATTGCTTGATGAAGTTTTTTATCGCACTGATGATTTCTGGCGTGGGTTAGGACTTATAGCTTTAAGTGGATTAAAATTGAATGACAAATATAAAAGATTCGACGCTGAAGAGCAATTTGATATTAAGATTGATCCACCGAAAGAAGACAGACAATGTATCTGTGGAGCAATTTTAAAAGGACTTAAGAATCCATTGGACTGTACACTTTTTAAGAAAGTATGCAATCCTGAAAATCCTATAGGTGCATGCATGGTTTCAGGCGAAGGAGCATGTCAGGCATATTACAAATATAGTTAACAAGGGTATTTAAATGCAGGAAAACATTTTATTGAGTCACGGTGCAGGCGGAAAATCTACTCGTAAATTAATCAGGGATATTTTTATAAAACATTTTGACAATAATATTCTTAATGCGATGAATGATTCTGCAGTTTTAAAATTAACAAACGACAAGATTGCATTTACAACGGATTCATTTGTAATAAATCCGGTGATTTTTCCCGGAGGCGATATAGGAAAACTTGCGGTTTGCGGCACTGTAAACGACATTGCTGTATCCGGCGCGAATCCTCTCTATTTAAGTGCTTCTTTTATTATCGAGGAAGGACTCGGATTAAACCTACTTGAACGCATTGTTATTTCCATGGCAGATGAAGCAAAAAAAGCAGGAGTTAAAATAGTAACCGGAGACACCAAGGTTGTAGGCAAAGGTGAATGTGATAAAATTTATATAAATACAACAGGCATCGGGATTTTTGACAACGATAGATATGATTTGAATGATTTTAATAAAATAAAACCCGGTGATAAAGTCATAATTAATGGTTTTATCGGAGATCATGAAATAGCAGTTTTAAAACATAGACAATCGCTTGAGCTTCCGGAAGAAATAATTTCCGATTGTGCATGTTTGAATAAACTAGTTCAAAAAGCAATGAATGTTTCAAGGAATATCAAATTTTGCAGGGATGCAACGCGCGGTGGTCTTGCAACGGTACTCTGTGAAGCAGTGGATGATAAAAATTTTGGCATAACGATTTATGAGGATAACATTCCTGTTAGAGGCTCAATCATTGCTGTCACGGATATTTTCGGATTTGATCCTCTGTACCTTGCAAACGAGGGAAAAGTTGTTATGATTGTGGATGGCAGTGATGTAGATAAAATTATTGATGCATTGCGATTGGATGAATTGGGAGTTAATTCATTGATCATAGGTGAGGTTACTTCATCGGACTGCGGTAAAGTCGTTATGGAAACCAGAGTTGGAGGCAGAAGGTTTGTTGATATGCTCTATGGGGCACAACTACCAAGAATTTGTTAATATGCATGAATTTAGTCTTGTAAACAACATCTGCAATATACTCGATGAAGTAATATTAAAAGAAAAAATAAAAAAGATAAACAGGGTGAATATAAAAGTTGGCAAATTACTTCAGGTAGTGCCTGAAAATATGAAATATTTATTTGAAGTTGTTTCAAAAGGGAAACCATACAAGTCAGCGCAATTGAATATAGAATTGACACCGGTTAAGGGAGAATGCGGGGATTGCAAATTTATTTTTGACATAAACGATTATAAATTTATATGCCCAAAATGTAATGGGAGTAATATTAATATAATAAATGGGAAAGAATTAATCTTATCAAGCATAGATGCGGATTGAAAATTAAAAGGAGAAATTTTTATGGAATATAAAATAATGAAAAGTATAATGGATGACAATCAGTCCAGATCGGATGAAATACGAAGAATTTTAAAAGAGAAAAATATTTTCATGATAAATTTTATAGGCTCTCCTGGCGCAGGTAAAACATCTTTACTTGAAAAAATTCTTGAACAATTGGCTCATAAATACAAAATAGCGGTGATCGAAGGTGATGTTGCAACAAACAGGGATGCCGAAAGACTAAAAAAATTCAATATCCAGATGATTTTAATCAATACCGATGGAGGCTGTTATCTTCCTTCGATCAGCATAGAAAATTCATTAAAAGAGCTTGATCTTAAAAATGTTAATTTAATTTTAATTGAAAACGTCGGTAACCTTCTTTGCCCTTCCCATTTTGATATAGGTGAAAATATGAAGGTTGCTGTGGTAAGCACAACCGAAGGCGATGATAAGCCTGCGAAGTATCCATTATTATTTAGAGAAGCAAAAGCATGTATATTAAACAAAACCGACCTTTTAGAATTCACCAATTTTAACAAGAATAATTTTATAAATGACTTAAAAAAAATAAACGGCAACCTTGAACTTTTTGAAATCTCCTGTACAAAAGAAAAGGGCATTAACGAATTGATTGGCTGGTTAGAAAAAACAATTGTTGGGCATCAATCCGAAGTCTCTCTGTAAAATCCATTCTTCCAGTTAAACCTTGTGATATTGGGAGGATTAGTAAGTGTATTCAAAGAGCGTATGATGTTTTTATATGTGTTTTTGTTGAGATTCATGTAAGATAGATCAACCATAAATTTATTAAAACCCTCTTTTTTAAGCTCTAATGCCTTGTCAATTATTGAAAATGGTTTTTCAGGAAGAACAATCGTTTTATCATCATTTGCAATGATACTGAAATTGTTTTTAAACTTGTCTGTAATTATGTTAAAATTATATTTCTTGTATAAATCTGTTTGAATCTGAAAAAGCTCAGGATAAACAAATAGAGTTATTATCATCCTGTCTTTAAAATGCATTGATGAATCAACTAGATTTTTTTTATTATTTTCAAGAGGATTTAAAAAATATGAAACTCCAATTTCATCAAGCTGCTTAATGGTAAAGCTGTTAAAAGCGTATATATATGGTCCCGAGATGATATTCACATCATAATGTTTCAGTAATCCGATTTGACCAATATTATTAGCTATAAAAAATTTAAAACCGTTATTAACAAGGGACTCCATTTCATTTTTTAAAATCAATTCATCATCATTGGTGAAATAAGGATTAAGATAAATAATTATATCATCTGCTTTGAATACTGTTCGTTTTAATTCTGCTTTTAATTTTATAATATTATTTTTAGTAAAGTCAACAATAATCTTTTCAGGTTTTGCAGCCTGAATTATATATAGATCTTTAAAGTAACTTATCCTTATATAATTACCATGCTTTAAAAAGTGTTTAATATTACGCCCAGTTTTTTTATTAACAGGTATTTCACTTATAGACGGATGATGTTTGTACTTATTTAATGACTTTGGGATTATATGAGGGTATTTTAAAGAAAGATTTTTTTTGCTCGTAAGATACACATTGTCATTTACTTTTATATCATCTGTAATATTAATTAAAAAAACACCATCTTCTTTTTTGATTTCTGTAATTTTTATATTTTGCTTTTTATTGCCGTTATTTTCATTAATCCTTATTACATCTCCTATCCCAGGCTCAATCATGGTATTCAAAACTCCGAATTTTTTATTATCGATTATCTTTATTTTTTTTATTTGTCCCAGGAATACTCCGATACCGCCGGTTGTATTATTTTCAATAAGATCATTATTCTTTTTATTAAAAAAATAATATGATGTCTTATTTCTTGCAAAATCATTTTGCAAAATTTTAATACCCTCTGTTATTGCCGCATCGGGATTAATCTTATAATTGTCGATGACATATCTGTAAGCTCTCACAACCGGACCGACGTAATCAGCGCTTCGCATTCTTCCCTCAATCTTGATACAATTAATCCCCGCATCGGCTATTTGAGGGATATATTCTATAAGCATAAGATCTTTTGTGGAAAAATAATAACCGGTTTTATCCATTGCATTATAAAGCTTTCTACAGGGTTGTGCGCAAGCTCCTCTGTTTGCAGATCTTCCGCCAATATAGCTTGAAAACAGACACAATCCTGACGCGGATATGCATAGAGCACCATGTGCGAATATCTCAAGCTCTTCATTTGTGTTTTGTCGTATATTTTTAATCTGCTCAAAACTTAATTCTCTGGGCAGTACAATCCGGCTAACATTCAACTTGGACAACAAATTTATTCCTGAGATACTGCCTGTATTCATCTGCGTTGAAGCATGAATTTTCAAATCAGGGAAAAAATCATTTATAATTTTTATGATTCCCAGATCCTGCACAATGAGAGCATTGGGTTTAATTATACTCAAATATTTTAAAATATTATAAATCGCTTTTGTTTCTCTTTCCTCAATTACGGTATTTAGAGTAATGTAAATTTTTTTATTTAGTGTATGAATTTTATCAATGGCTGCTTCAACTTCTTTATATGAAAAATTTTTAGCCCGTTTTCTCGCATTAAAATCTTTTAAACCAAGGTAAACTGCGTCAGCCCCTTCTCCAATCGCAGCATTGAGAGCTTCTTTTGAGCCAGCTGGTGCAAGCAATTCAATTTTAGAAATCAATTTTTTCCTCACTTATCAATCTTATCAACTCTTTTGCTTCTTTTTTAGAAACATTTTTCTCTTTAATTTCTAAAATCTCATATTCAACTTTTTTAATCGGAAAAACAATTGTCATTTTATCACCGACTTTAATTAGGGAAGCGGGTTTTGCCGGTTTGCCGTTAAGATACACATTTCCGTTGTCAATGGCTTTTTCTGCAGAACTTCGCGTTTTGAATATTAAACTTATCTTTAAAAATTTATCAAGCCTCATATTTGTAGACAATTGTATATATTTTTATTAAATTAAAAACATTTTTAAAAAATACTATTAAGCAAATTAATTAAAATTGCAATAAAAGAATCATACTATAAAAATGGTACAAAATCAAGATTATTAAATACAACTGTCAATACTTATTTAAAAGATTTAGAGTGCGTCCCAAAATAGTTGAATAATATGATTTATTAATGTATAATTTC
>CAZHHK010000125.1:0-9068 GCA_964531405.1 uncultured Spirochaetales bacterium
ATATATTTTTTAAAATATTAAAAAAATATAAAGATATAAGCATTAATTTAAAAAAGAAAATTGATATTATTCTGAAAACAAAAAAAATATTTTATTTAAAATGGTTTTTTAAAACAACGGTTACATTTATAATTGGTATACATCTATTATTCATTTTGATAATGTTTTTTTTAATTATGACTTATAAATTTACCAACCCACCGATTTCTAGTCTTATGATTTACCGCAATATCGTATATAAACAAAAAAATCAAAATATCATTTTTATTCCGTTAAAATGGATAACAATAAAAGCACAAAATATGTTTATCATGGCTGAAGATTATAAATTTTATAAACACGCAGGGATAGATCTTGAAGCTATTAAAAGAGCTTATACAATTAACAAGCAGTATAATTTAAAGTTATTTGGCGGCAGTACAATAACTCAGCAATTAGCACGAACATTATTTTTAATTCCAAAAAAGACATATCTAAGAAAATACATGGAAGTTATAATAGCCTTTGAAATGGAATTGTTACTGGGTAAAAAAAGAATTCTGGAATTATATTTAAACTATATAGAATTAGGTAACGGAATATATGGAATCGGCAGAGCTTCATGGTATTACTATAATAAATCATTTTACAAATTAGATTATGATGAAATTGCAAAGCTTGTTGCAATATTGCCAAGCCCTTTAAGATACAACCCAAATAATTTTTATCTTAACCAACATCTTCTTGCCAGATATAATTTTTTAATTTCAAGAATCAATTAACTTTGAGAGATACCGATTTTAATTGAAAAAAATATTGAACCTAAAATGTAAATCTGTAAAAATTTTGTTTATCAATAATCTTTCTCTTGACAAATTCAGTATATATTATTAAATTCTTTTAAAAATACATATCAAAAGCAAGCTTATTTTTTAAAATTAATCATATTATATATTAGGAGTAAATTTATGGCAATAAAACCATTGGGTGACAGATTATTGGTTGAAGTTAAAACATCTGAAGAAAAAACTGTTGGAGGAATTGTAATCCCTCAAACAGTACAAGAAAAAACACAAGAAGGCATAGTAGTAAGCGTCGGCGAACTTGAAAAAATCAAGTTAAAAAAAGGAGACAAAATTATTTATGATAAATATGCCGGTGCACAAATTAAAATCGACGATAAAGATCATTTAATTTTAAAAGGCGAAGATGTTTTAGCTGTTATAGAGTAATTTAAGAGACTGATTATATGTTTTTTAAAAGACTTTCTAAATTAAATTTTAGAAAGTCTTTTTTTTATTAATTGCTTGAACTAAAAATATAATTATTATATAAATTTATTCGTAATGAATGATCTTGTCAAAGTTATAGGTAAAAAAGGGTACATAACATATAAATATAACAATAAATATATTTATTCATTATATGATCCAATTAGCGAAGCAAAAAAATACATTAATTCTTTATCAAAAATAAATAAATATGTAATTACCTGTTGTGGATTGGATTATATTAATGATGAATTACTAAAGAATCAAAATATTAAATTAATCATATCATTCGAGCCTATTAATTTTAACAATACTCTTTCAAATAAAAGGTTAATACGTATTAACACAATAGATAAGATCGAAGATGTGCTATTAAAATACAACATACATGCTAGCGATTTAAGTATAATCTTCTGGCAGCCTTTAATCGAATCAATTCCTGAAATGTTTTATGAGCCAATCAGAAAATTAAAAGACAAAATTTATAAATCAAGCATTTCGAGTAATACTGTAAAAGCATTTGGATTTTTAGAAACAAAAAATATTCTTTTTAATTTAAAATTTAATAATAATTTCCAGTATTTGAAGACTTCCAGCATTAATATCGATTTACCGGCAGTAATTATTTCCTCAGGTATGAGCTTATCCGATAATGTTGATTTCATCAATGATGTAAAAAATCATTCTGTTTTATTTGCTCTGCCTTCCAGTCTGCCGTTTTTAGATGCTAAAGGAATTTTTCCGGATTATGCAATAGTTGTTGATCCAGGCTATGCCTCATATTATCATTTAATGAAGTATAAAAAAAATCTTAAACTCATTGGTACTCTAGCTATTAATCCTAATATATTAAAGCTTAAAAATTATGAACTAATTTTAATTAATTATAATAATTATTTTGAAAAAATATTTTATAAAGATAATGATATAATAATCACACATCCCGAAGGCACGGTGTTTATAAATTTACTTAGAGTCATAAAACAACTTGGATTTAAAGATGTGGTTTTGATAGGACAGGATTTTGGCTATAAGGATGGTTATACCCATGTAAAAGAAGGATTTTTTGAAAAAGAAATTTTATCAAAGTCCGGGTATTTTAATACTTTTGAGGGAGAAATGAAAAAACTTGAAGAATCTTCTGAGAAAACCGAAATTACTATAGGGGGAAAAAGTATTAAGACGAACTTTGCATTTAAACTTTATTATGAGCATTTTAAAGCCAAAGATTTTGGTTTAAATTTATATATTACTAAAAATAATATTAATCCTTTGTCTGATGATGTAAAACAAATCGATAAAGATTTTATTTTAAAAAATTTTAATGTTAAAACCAATCTGGATGATATTATTAAAAAATCCGAAATCAACAATATACAACAAAAAAAGGATAATATTTTTTTACTTCTTAAAAATATATACAGTCAATTGATTAAAGGAAATATCGATAAAGAAACGGAGAATATTCTTATGGACTCATTTATTGAAAACAACGAAAGACATTTAAATAAATTGAAAAAAATTATAAATTAAAATTAGGATGGCAACTTGATTATTGAAGATAATTTAAAATATTTATCAAAAGGCATTATTGATAAATTATCGGCTAGTAAATCTGCCGGTTTGGAATATAAAACATCCAGAGATAATTTAAAGATCCCTGTATTCAATAACATATCACTTCACTCATTATATTTTCCGTTAAAGGAAGGCGAAAAATATATTAATAATGATAAATCTTGCATTATTATTGCGATTGGGATCGGTGCAGGGTATCATCTTGTAGAATTAATTAAGCGAGGGTTTTCGGTAATAGCTATACCTGTGAACATGGAGATACTTCGAGATATCTTAGCTAATATTAATTTTAAAGATAAATTTAATGAAAATTTTAAAATAATAGACTGTGAAGAAGCGCTTGAATATTTTGATTTTTTTTCTTACAAATCATACACATTCATCATACACCCAGTTTACGAAAGAATATTTTCCGGAGAGGTGTTAAAAATCATCAAAAATGTTTCTTCAAAAATCAATCCTGTGCTTCTTGAGATAAATACGCAGAGAAAATTTGGTAAAATATGGATAAATAATATAATTAAGAATCTAAAAATTATGCTTGACAAGTCTTACAATCCATCCTGTATTACTATAAAAAAAAAGCCAGTTTTAATCACGGGTGCTGGACCTTCGTTAATGCACAATATTGAAATTATTAAAAAACATAAAAACAAATTATACATTGCCGCAACAGATTCGAGTCTTAAAATATTACTTAAAAATAATATCAAGCCTGACTGGGTATTTTCTTTTGATCCGCAACACTATACTTATCTTCATTTTAACGGGATTAATGAAGAATTAAATTTATTCGTTGATTTTACATCTTCTCTTCGCTTAAACAAAAAGACAAATTTTTTATTCAGCAATCATCCGTTTAAAGATGTATTAAAAGAATTGAATTTTCCAATTATTGAATTCTCATCTGATACCAGAAATATAGGTGGTGCTTTAATAGATTTTTTTAAAAAATACTTTAAATATTACCCACTGATCACAGCAGGTATAGATTACGGGTATTACAATTACTATGCATATTCAAAGGGAGGATTTTTAGATGAATATAAATTAATAAACTCATGCTATTTCACAACAGCTGAAAGTCTTGATGCAAAAATATATTATAAAGATCTTAAAAAAGAAGTCAACAACGGCTGGGCTACAACCGGACTTATGGAGCATTATGGTAAAGCATCACAAATTTATGATGATGTGTATACTCTATCTTCTTCAACTTACAATTGCCAAAAAAAAGCAGATGATATTGATGCAATAATTAAAAAGGCTGAAAAACTTGATGAGGTAACACTTAGTTTTAATACTATTGACATTTCGCGGGATGAGTTTATAAATAATTTTGTTTCAATAATAAAAAATAAAGAATACTGTTTGTCTTCTTACTTATTATCGCTCGGTATGAAACCCGATGAAAAAAATATCAGCTTTGCCGTGGAGAATATATTTAAAAAATTAAAGAATATCATTTAATAAATTTTCCCTGCTCATCTTTGATCTGTCATATAAACCAAAAATCAATATAGGTAAAGAGGCAATGTCTTTCGTTAATTCGAACAATATTTTCATGCATTGCATATCTATATTATGGAATTCATCAATAATTATAATTAAAGGAAAATTTTTAAAACAAAAACATTTTAAAAATTCAACAACAGATTTAATCAATAAATTATTGTTGATTTTTTTATTAGCTTGTTTAACATTTATAAAATCTTTCAAAATTTCATGGTAATTACGGTCAAGAATATTTTTGTAATCCGTCTTTATTTCTTTAATTTTACCTATTATTCTTTCCTGTTTTTTATAATTTATTTTTTTATATTTTTCATATATTTTTTTTAATATTACCTGAAGAGTATTATTACCAGCGATTAATTCAATTGCCAAAGATTTTGAATTCAAAGAATATTTCTCAAAATATTTTTTTATGATTTCTTCTGCTTTATTATTTTGCTTAACATCAATAAGGCAAAAATTCCCGCATGAACGGGATGAATATTTAAACATTTTTTTTAAAAAACTATTTTTTACTATTGCATCTGATAAATTTTCATTGAAATGAGAAAGCATCTCTCTGTTTTCTTTAAGATATGTTAATCTTTTATTTATTTCATTAAGGGATTTTTTATAATCATGGATTATAGAGTTATAATAATCTCTTGATTCTTTCTCTGTATTTTTATAATAATTTAAAGTTTCATCAAGTACTGTATTTAATCTGTTATTATCAATTTTATTGCCTGTAACGGTAAAGTGCGCTATATGATACTTTCTGGCTTCATCGGTAAGATTGATATAATACTTCTTTGCTTCTTCCAATATTCTGTTTAGTTGTTGTTTTGCTTCGTTAAGTTTTTCTCTATACTCCTCTTTTATATCATCTTCATCATACTTTTTTGTTAACAAATTTGATCTTTTTATAATTGCTTTGAAATACTTAATATTTTCATTTTTCATATCATCAGCATATTTTTTCATCTGATCTGATATTTTATTAAAAAATGTTTTGCACTCTTCTATAAACTTTTCTTTAGTTATATATACAGCATTTAAATTTTTATAATAATTTCTTGTATGATTTACAATGTTATCAAAATGATTCTTTCTTTTTTTATTTAAATTTTTAAAATATTCTCCGGATTCATTTCTGTAAAAAGCCTTTCTTTCTTCTAGCTGCCTTATTTTCTTGCCTCCTAAATTCTCAACTTCTTTTTTGATTTCCTTTTCCTTTATAAAAATATTATCATATGTACTTATGTTTAATTTTTTTCTTCTTTCTTTTTCAAGGTCTTCAAAGTATTTTCTTCTGGCTTCAAACATGTCTTTGAATGCAAGCGTAGTTTGCTCCGAAGTATATATTTCTTTTTTAAACGAAATGTCTCTTGACTTTAACTTTTTATTTAATTGAGGTAGCTGATTTATTAAATCGTAAATTGTTTTAATCGAAGATGTTTCTTTATTCAATAAATCTGAAATTATTTTTATTAGTTTATTCTTGTTTATACTATCATTTAATGTTTTATTTAAATGGTCGGTATTGATTTTGGGAGGGGCTAATTCACCTGTTAATGCAAAATAACCTATGACACCAATTGAATACAAATCATCATTGATATTGTTATTTTTACTGTTTAATGAACCTGGTTTAACAAAATTTTTATAATCATCTATATTTTTTAAAATATTGTAATTATTTAAGAGATGATAATTAAAATCAAGAATTTTTATTTTAGCTATTTTACCCTGATATATATTTATCCATACATTATCAGGCGTTAAAGCTTTAAACGCTATGTTTTTTACATGAAATGCTTCAATACCTTTAGCAATCTCAAATAATATTTTAAGTGTATCATCAATCGAGAAATTCCCTCTAGTATAAATATGATTATATAAATTGTTGCCTTCGGTTATTTCCATGGCAATAAATTTATTATTTTCATATTCATCAAATTCAAGAATATTTGCGATATTTTCATGAATTATATAGTTATTTGGGGAAAGCATTTTATCTTTTAATTCTCTAAAGTTTTTTTGATTTAATTTAAAAGCATCATTTTTAAAAAATTTTAAGAGAAATATTTTTGCTGCAAAAAGGGTATTGCTTAACCAGACCGTACTTATATTATCTTCATAGACTTTTTCTCTGACTATATAGCAATTGTTTATTACCTTGCCGAGCAAATCCATAATATTATAATATCCGGTTTATTTTTTTTAAAAAATCAATATTAATTTTGATTATCGGCTTTGAGATTTATAAAAATAAGAGCACCTCTCAAAACTCGATTTCTCCATGAAAACGAATTCTTACCATTATTTGTAATCAATTATGACAATAAAAATGAAATTTTAGAAGCCTATTTAGTATTTCACATGTCTTTTAATAATTCTTCTTCGTATTTGTTTACTTCTAGTTTGAAATCTAAAATCTTTTGTATATCGGTCTCAATATCCGTAAATTTTGTTTTACTTTGAGTACCAATAAGTGTCAATTTTGTATACACTGAATTAAAATTAAATCTTAAATTTGAAATCTCTTCTCTTAATTTTTTTTCATGTGCTTTAAGTTTGTTAATATTTTCTATATGATTCTCAAGTGTATTTATAAGTTTTTCATCTGAAGGACTATTAGATTTTTCCTCATTGATTTTTTTGATTATTTTGGAGGTGTCGCAGTCAGGACTTTTTAAGGTAGCATTGATATTGTCGATTTTATTTATAATTATTCTTGCTTCTTTTAATTCTTTTTTCATTGTATCGCATATATGACTATATTCATTTTTATCAATATCTTCATTACTAAGCTGTGACTTGACTCGTTTTAAAATATCTTCACAGGCTTTATAATCCTTATAATGATCTTTAGACATATCTTTTATGAATAGCCCACTTTTTACTTTATAAGCACCAATACCAGCCAGTATACCGATCAATCCTAAAAATACTGCTGGAAAATAAAAAAATGGAATACCTGTTGTCAATCCGGCAACAACCAAAGATGCGGCACCTATTAAAAAAATTATAGCTATGCCGGCAATAATGCCAGACACAATATTAGAAATAATACTGCCGGCTTTTTTTATGGTATTTTCATTTATGATATTATTAACAAAAGAAAGCGGATCCTTTGACATGTTTTATTCCTTAAATATAATTTATTTTAGCTATTTATTGTCAACTGATGAGATATTTTATATTTAATAATAAAAAAGTCAAATAAATTTATTTTAAAATTAATGATAATGATTTAAAAAATTGGGACTGATTTATAAATTTTAATCAATAGCTTTATAAACAGTCCCGATATGACTGACTGGTTTAAAAATATTATTCGCTATCTCTCAATTCCCACTGGTCTTTCAAAGTCCTTTCTATTATTGTACCATCGGTTTTTGTTATCCTGATTTGGATTTTATAATCACCGTGATTTATACTTTCATCAGGATAAAAGTAACCTTTTAATTCGATTTTCATTTTAATCTTATAATAGTTATCAACATTATTATCTGAAAGACTCAATGAGCTGATAATATTATCCCATAAAACATCATCATTCTTGTTTTCATCGATAATGGTAAGACCTGCTAAAAAGAAATGATCGTCTTTAATATAGTATGTGCCACCTTCAGAATTCAGATTAAATTCTTCATCTCCGGGATAATCCAATCTCAATTTCATAGAGATTCTGTCTTTGCCGGTGAAATTGACATAAATTTTTGCTTCTTCATTATTAAAAACATTATCAAGATGTCCATACCATGGATTTGCCTTCCAGTCTAATATTACTTCTTGAGGGCATGAAGTAACAAACAAAATTAACAGCGATGGAATTAAAAATAAAAACAACTTTTTCATACCGACTACTTCTCCTTCTCTAAAAATTATTTAATTCATCAATTAAGAAGCAAAAATAATGCCAATTATTTAAACAGATTTGACAAAAAAAATAATGTTTTTTATAAGATTTTGACTTCATTTGTTGGTGAAAAAACCTACTTATAAGGTTTTTTATAGATTATAAATATTTTTTCACATAGATGATAAATTTAATATAAAATAATATTATAGAAAACAAAGATTTTAAACAGACTTATTAAACACCCTTACTACGCTATTTTAACATTTATTTTAGTAAAAAATGATTTTATTTTATTTACTATATTATATTTGTTTTATAATTAACTTGTGCTATAATTAAGTGGATAAATTATGAAACACAAAGTGTTTGTAAACATATATTTTATATTTATTATATTATTCTCCTGTAAATCATTGAGCAACAACATACCTGACAATAAAACTGCAAAAAAGCAATTTGATAATTCTTATAAAAAATGGCAATCGATGAACATAAATAAATATTATATGAAATTAAATTTCGGTGCTTTTAGTCCTCTAAGAGGCATGATAGAAATAACCGTAGAAAATGGCAAAATCATCAAATTCATTCACAACAATACCGATAAAACAGAAGAATTTAAAAATAATATGCCACAGATTACAATGGCGGATTTATTTGAAAAAGCAAAAGGAAGTTATCAAAATAAACCAAATTCAATATTTGTAATCACTGTAGATTATGACAAAAATACCGGATATGTAAAAATGATTTCAAGAACAACAAATAAAAAAAACGCACCTACTGACAAAACATATAAATATGAAGTGCTTGAATTTAAAAAATTAAAATGAACCTCCCCGCAGCAAGCTGACGGGGTATCAAAAGAATGGGAGCCA
>CAZHHK010000126.1:0-6950 GCA_964531405.1 uncultured Spirochaetales bacterium
ACATAAAATGATGCTTCTTAGTGTTTTTTTATTGTTTTTTATTGCTTATTATTGTTTTTTATTGCTTATTATTGTTTTTTATTGCTTATTATTGTTTTTTTATATTTCTTATTGTTTTTTAATACATAATATATGTCTATATAGACATAAAATACAAACATTTAAATACTATAATATTTTAATAATTAAATGAAAGTGTTTAAACATTTTACAATAGATGAAGATTTAAGTGAAAAATTAGAAAAAGAAAAAAATGCTTCTAAAATAATAAATAGTTTGATTAGAGATTATTATGGGTCATTTGATGGATTAAGAAAACAAGAATTAATAAATAAACTTTTATCAATTAAGATGAATGTAGAAAAAGAAAATAATGAGATAAAAAACATAGAAGAACAAATAAAAAAAATTGAAGAAGAAGAAAACAAAATAAGGGAAGTTTATAAGAATATACCAAAAGAAGTTTTAGATGATTTCAAATTCTTTAATAAAATGAATTTAGATTCTTTATTTGAAAGGTATAAAGAAGTATATTCTAAAATTTATAATACAACCTGGGAAGAAATTAAAAAAGCATTTATAGAGTTTAAAGGAATAAAAGAAGAAAATGCCCAATAAAAATTATTTAAGAGGAAGGAGAAAAGAATATAAGATTTTAGAAAGAGAAAAAAAAGAAGGAAATATAGCAGTGCGGAGTGCTGGTTCTCATTCCCCAATAGATATTATTAGCATAAATATTAAAGATAAAGTTATAAAACTAATTCAGTCAAAACCAAATAATATGAGCATAAATAAAAAACAAAAACTAATAAATAATAACAAAGATTTAAATGGTTACTTTTTAGTTAGTTTTTCAGTTGAATAATGGAAAACGAAAACATAAAATCAAAAACACAAAAAATAAAAGATATGTTAAAACTAATACCAAATGATTTAGTTGTTAGTATAGATGATTTAAAAGAAATATTTGATTACTATGACATATAGCGAACTTTGAAGTTTAAAAATAAATTAAAGGTGGTGGATCTCACAAAAAATTTTATGGAAAACCAAGAAAGATTAATAAAAAAATGTGTAAATTGTGGAACAGAATATAATTTAAAAGGGGGAATGCCAGAAATTTGTTGGGCTTGCGGAATGCCCACAGATGAAAGGCCAGATGAATATGGAAACTTCTAAGGAATATGATATTAATCGGCCGTGGCTAACATTAGATAAATGGCAAAAAGAATATATTGAAACAAAACCAGAAATAGACTGCTTTATATTATCCCCAAGACAAATAGGGGGAAAAACAACAGCAATGTCTATTAAAGCAGTAGAATTATGCCAAAAATATTTTAAAAAAGGAGAAATGATTCTAATTTCATCACTAACAGAAAGACAAGCAATGTTAATGCTAAAAAAAGCACAAATCTACGCAGAGCAAGTATATCCAAAAACAATAGACAATTCAAAAGATAATAAACCAACAATGCACAGATTAATTTTTAAAAATGGTTCAGGAATTTTATGTTATGCAGCAGGACAAGAGGGGGACAGCACAAGGGGATATACAATAAAAAAATTAATGGTTGATGAAGGGTCAAGAATGGAAGAAGAATATTTTGTGTCAGCATTACCAACTTTAAGTTTAACAAAGGGGAGTATGGATATTGCAAGCACTCCATTTGGCAAAAAAGATAAAGAAGGCAACGAAAAATTTTTTTATAGATGTTATAAAGATGATAGTTTTAAAAAATTCATAATAAGAATGGAAGATTGCCCAAGAAGAGATGAAGAGATGATTGAAAAAATGAAGCAGAGATTAAGTAAAAGGCAATTTGCCCAAGAATTTTTAAACTCATTTGAAGATGAAATAAACGCTTTAATAGATGAAGATTTAATTAAAAAAGTGTGTAAATTAAAAAGGAGAGAGGAATTCATAAATGGCACTTATTATTTAGGGGTAGATGTAGCAGGGTTTGGAGATGATCTTTCAACATATGAAATTTTAGACAAAAAAGATAATGGAATAATCCAGCAAGTGGAGAATATTACAGAAAGAAGAAATTTAACCACAGAAACGACAAAAAAAATTTTAGAATTAGAAAATATTTATAACTTTAAAAAAATAGGAGTAGATGATGGGGGAATTGGATTTGGAGTTTTTTCAGAGTTATTAAGCGAAGAAAAGACAAAAAGAAAAACAATTGCTTTAAATAATGCATCAAGACAAATAAGCAGTAAGGGATTAAAATTTAAAAGATTATTAAAAGAAGAAATGTATTTAAATTTATTAAGTTTAATAGAAAATAATAAAATAGAATTACTAAATGATGATGAGATAAAAGATTCTTTAAGGTCAATTCAATATGATGAAGGCAAGATTTATAGCCCAAACGCCCATATAGTAGAGGGAATAATAAGAGCCGCTTGGTTAGCAGTAGAAGACAAAGATTTAAAACCTTTTGTGTATTCATTTTAATATGGCATATACAGGAATATTTTGTTCAAAAGAAGAAATTGAATATAAAGCAGGAGTGAGATGTAATTTAACATCAAAGTCAGAGGCCTATTTAAACTCTTTTGTAGCACAGGCAGAAAGTTATATCAATGCCGCATGTAAGTTTAATTTTTCTGATGTTTATTCTTCTCTTAATACAGATGTTAAAAAAATATTATCCGAAGCAGCAAGCAATTTAGCAGCAATTTATTCAATTCAATATGATTTATCTGGAACAGACATAAATAGTTCTCAAAGAATTGATGCAGAAGATATGATAAATATATTATACAAAAGAGCGATGGATTGTATTGAAATATTAAAAAATGAGGATAATAAACAATTTATTGTAAATGCTTAAAAATAAATCAAATAAAATAATATTAATTTTAATAATAATGGTATTAATGATAGGAACAAAAAATCTTTTTGATTTAGGAATATTTAAAATCTCACCAAACGATGGTCAGGTTCTTGGGTTTGATGGAGCAAAACAAAGGCCTGGAAATATAACCTCATTCTTCAAAACGCAATCTCAAACAAGAATAGCAGGTACAGTAACTTATGAAACAACATTAGGATCAAAAAGATGGTATTATGAAACATGGGAAGGATCATTACAAGGAGATTTAGCAGTATTAGATGGACAGAGGGATTATACTTATTTAAATGTTGGTCAGATAAGTTATTATTTAAGATGCACTAATTTTGGGTTTAATATACCAACAGGAGCAATAATAAAAGGAATAAAAGTAACTATGAATAAAGATACTATTCAGGGAGCAAATCTTATGAAAGATTATTCTGTTAAAATAGTGAAAAATGGAGCGTACGGAACAACAGATAAGGCAATAACAGATACATATTGGCCAATGGAAGCATCAAATGTTTATTATGGGAGTTCAACAGATTTATGGGGGGAAGAATGGACAGCAGAAGAAATAAACTATGATAATTTTGGAGTAGCAATAGCAGTTCAAAATATTGGGGGAACAGGAGAAGAAGAAGCTCATATTGATTATTTAGAAATAACTGTTTATTACACAATTTAAAAAAAATTAAAAACATTTAAATACATAAAAATACATAAAAATACATGACAGTAGAAAGGACAGGCCAATTAACGAGTTACAACATACAGGCAATTGTAAAACCTTCTGATGCAAAAGATTTTTTTTCGCAGAATTCTAAGGACACAGAGGGGGCAAGAGGCACAGAGTTTAGATATACCCCCTCTTGGTCAAAATGGCATGGGATTTATAGAGCCTTACCTGAATATAGAGCAGTCATTAATAAGTTAGCAAGTTGGACATTTGGGAAGGGAATAATAGCAGATGAAAAAAATAAAGCAAAATTAGATAGAATAAAAGGATTTGGGAAAGATTCAGCAAGGTCGGTTTTAAAAAATATGTGGAGAACAGCAATGATTTGTGGAGATTCATTTGCAGAAATAATAAAAGATAATCAAGGAAGAATAACAAATTTAAAACCTTTAAATCCTGGAAGTATTACAATAGTAACAAATAAAAAAGGAATTATAGATAGATACGAACAATCAGGATCAAATCAAATTTTTGAAAAGGACGAAATTTATCATTTATCATACGAAAGAATTGCTGATGAAATTCACGGAATCCCATTTGGAGAAGCATTAGAAAATTTAATTTATGCAAGAAATGAAGCATTAGAAGATTTAAGAGTTTTATATCATAGAAATATTAAGCCAATTCATTGGATTGAAGTTGAAACATCGGACACAACACAATTAAGTTTAATTGAAACATCAATTAATAATGCCTACAAAAAAACTGAAAATATAATTATTCCAACAGGAGTAATAAAAGAAATAAAAAATCAAAGCACTCCGCAATATTCTACATTAGATTCTTTGCCTTATATTAAATTTTTAGTAAGAGAATTTGTTACCTCGTGCGGAGTTCCAGAAGTAGTAATGGGTTGGGGAGAAAATACAACAGAAGCATCATCAAAAGTAATTTATTTAGCATTTCAGCAAGAAATTGAAGATATGCAGTTATATAACGAAGAACAAGTTAAATCTCAATTGAATATAGAGATAGAATTAGAATTTCCTGTTGATTTGAGCAAAGCCTCAAATCAGAGTGTAGGGGTAACTAATCCAAGTTCATTTAAAAAAGATGGCAATATGGGGGTAAGACGAGGAGATGTCAAATTATAAAAAAATATTTTCAAAAAATAAAGAGGAAATATTTTATAATTTAATAAACTCAGCATTAGCAGGTGGTTTAGTATTTTTAGGAAGTTTAACAACAGGAGAAATTACATTAAAAGGTATTTGTTTATCATTTGTAGCAGCGTTAGCAGTTGCTTTAACAAAATTTAAAGAATATTGGGAAAAAGAAAAAGATGAATATTCAAACAATAAATTGAAAGGGGGTTTTTTTAATTTTCTATAATGGAAGAGGATAAAACAGAAATAAAAGAAGAAGTTGAAGAAGTTAAAGAAGAAAAAGAAGAAAGTCTAATAGAAGAAACAAAAAAGTTAGTAGAAAGAATTGAGAGGGCAAACGAAGAAGCGAGGAAGTTAGCAGAAAAAAATGAAAAGATTTTAATAGAAATGAAATTAGGGGGAAAAAGTTATGCAGGTTCAACAACAAAAGAAGAACCAACATTAAAAGATTTAGCAAAAGAATATTTTAGTGGTAGTGAAATAGAAAAGGCAATAGAGAAATATGGATAAAGAAGAATGGAGCAAAAGTTTAGAAGAATTAAAGAAACTTTTATCTCAAAGAAAAAGAGATATTGAAGAATTAGAAGTAACTATTGCAGCGTATGAAGAAAAGATAAAATCTTTTGAAAAATAAAAAAGAGAAAAATTTAAATACTTAATAGTTTATAATAAAATATGACAAATGAAGCAGTATGCATAGAAACCCCGACAGAATTTAGAAGATATACAGTAGCAGATGGAACGGGGATAGCAATAGGAACAATTCTTAAATTAACAGATCCAAACACAGCAATAGCATCATCAGGAGATGGAGATGCATTTGCAGGAATTGCTTGGGAAGAAAAAACAGCAAATGATGGAATAACAGAGATCACAGCAGCAGTAAATGGAATTTGGGACATAAAAGATAGTGGTTCAGGTTTTAATGCAGGGGCAATTGTTTGTGTTGCTGGGGCAAATGTTGTAAAGGTAGCACAAGCAGCAAATTTATTAACAGGTTCAGTTGTAGGTAAATCATTAGAAACAGCAAGTGCAGGTGAAGTTGTAAGAGTTGCTGTTGGGAGATCAATATAATGGCAAGCACAGCAAGAGAAGCAAGTTTAAGAAAAGAATATATTGACAAAGCAGTAAAAGCAGTTGCTTTAATGGAGTATAAACTTAAAACTTTATGCACAATAGACAAGAGCGAGGCATGGACAGAATCTTATTATAGAGAAACAAATACCACAGAAGCAACAGGTGGTGGAACAGGAAGTCCAGTAAATGGAATCCCACAAATGGCACCATTCCCTTTTATAGAGCCATCATGGACAAAGGTTAGTTCAGTTGTCAAAAAGTATGGTGCAGAATATGTCATTTCTATGGAAACTAACGAAAGTGCGACAATTCCAATTTTAGCAAGAGCAATTTTAAGAGTAAGCAGAACAGTTGCTTATTCAGTAGATGCAGCAATAGAAGCAGCAATATTAGCAGGAGCAGGAAATACAAAATCAATTACAGCAGGTTATGAATGGGACGCAGCAACAATTGCAAACAGAGATCCAATAAAAGATATTTTAGACGCAATTCAATTAATAAGGGAAGATGGATTTGACGCATTAAATGGAAATGGTTATTTGGTAGTTAATGGAACAGATTATAATAATATTATCTCAAATTCAAAAGTAATTAATAACCCAACATTTAAGAGTGCAGATGTAGTAAGTAATGGAGTTGTAGGACAAATTTGTGGTTTAAAGATTATGATTAGTGAAGCAGTAACAGCAGATTATGCTTATGTAGTAATCGCAAAAGAAGCATTAACCTGGAAAGAAGCAGATGCTTTGCAAGTTGTTACAATAGAAGACCCAGGAAAATCAATTTTAATAAGAGCATGGGAAAGAGGGGTATGCCAAGTTCCAAGTCCAAACGCTATCTGCAAAATAACAAATACGAGGGCTTAAAAATATGGCAGATGAAATAATTAATACTTTAAAATGCTTAATTTTGCCAATAATGACAACAGCAGAAAGAAATACAATTGTTGGCAATGTTGGAATGATTATTTATGATTCTACACAAAATAAACTTTGTTTTAAAAAAGCAGCAGCAGCAGCAGCAACTTCATGGGAAAAAATAACAAGTGTAGAGGAGTCATAAAATGGCAGCAGGAGATGTTGAAGTCAGGATTGTAAATGCAGTAGCAGCAGATATTGACACAGCATTAACAGAAATGAGAGCAACAGCAGGGGCAAATGGAAAATTTTTAATGACTTC
>CAZHHK010000126.1:7050-8946 GCA_964531405.1 uncultured Spirochaetales bacterium
TTTTCATAGATGAATAAAAACCGAAAGATTTAAATACTTGTTCTACTTCATTTCTACATGGAAAATCAATATAAATCATTAAAAATAAAATTGTCGTCGTGGAATAAATTAAGAAGGTATTTTTATGGTAGAAAAAATGAAACATTTTCAGATTATTTAGATAGAATCACAGAGGAGATCAAAAAATTAAAAAATGATAAATGAATTATTAGCCATGACAGCATTTAATGTAAGCATGGTATTAGTAATATGTTTAATTAAATTATTAATGGATTATAATGAAAAAAAAGAGATTTCAATTGTTCTTGAAAAAGACAAGAAAAAAAATTAAAAAAATGATTAATGGCAAAAAAGGCCATTAAAAATAAATGAAAGGGGGCGAGCGAGAAAATGACAAAAAAGGTATTAGAAATTTTAGATTTTGAGGATAAAAAAACAACATCCGGAAGAGGTTACACAAGATTCAAAACCAATGAAGGTTGGATAAGTTGTTTTGACACAAAAACAAACGAAGAATTGAAGCAGTTAAAGGGAAAAAGTGCAAATTGTGAAGTCTCAGAAAGTGGAGAATTTAAGAATATAAAAAAGTATTTAGGAGAAGCAGGAGAAGGAGTTAAAGCAGAAGTAATACAGATAGAAAATAAAGAAGTAAAAGAATTCCCACAGGCAATGAAGGTAAGTTATGCAAAAGACTGTTTTTGTGCAATAACATCAAGAATAAGCCAGTCGGTTTTTGATGACATGACAGAAGAAGAAAGATTAGGATTAGCAGATTTAGCAATAAAAGTGATTAAGAAAATAGAAAGTGCTTTTAGAGAGTAAAAGAGAGTAAAAAATAAACACGCTGTCGCAAACGATTTTAAGTTTTTGGCATAAATGCCAACCCGCCCAGCCAGGCCATTACGGCCGGGGGCGGGAAAAACATAAAAACTTATTGCTCCAAGTTCGCTTCGTTTATTTTTTGGGGTTAAAATCGTTAAACTCTTAAAATATCGGAGAGTTTAACTCTCTTAATTTAATTAAATATAAGGAGAAAAGAAAATGAATAAAAAAGATTATCAATTATTCGGTTGTGTTCTCGCTAAAATTGAGAATGCAAACGAAAGAGAGAATCTTATTAGATTCGTTAGCGATGTCTTGAAAATAGACAATGAAAGATTTGATGAAATGAAATTTAGAGAATTTATAAGAAGATTAATCGCTAACGAAAGTTTAAGAGGTTTAAGAGTTAATAAGAAATATCTTTATTAAATCTTCGCCAAAAATAGATTTTTTTTTTGCTTTTATTTTTTTTTAATATTACACTTCCTGCGGAAAGATCCTTCTGAGCGAAAGGTATTTATACTAATGTAACCTTAATTATCGCAGATAATTAAGGTTGATGCTTATTCTAAATAGCCCATTGCCCAGCTCTGTCCTTTCCGCAGGAAGGACAGGGGGCAATGGGTTTATTCCGCCCAAAAGTCGTAAAAAGCCCAAAAACATGTAGTTTTTGGTTCCGCTCCGCTCTTTTTAGGACTTTTGGTCTTGATGATAGGGGGCACAGCCCCCTGATTATATCCTATAATCACACCCCCAGAGAGAGGTTCGCGTTGCTCACTTAGGAATACCACCCCCCCCTGCCCCCCCAAGGGGGGAGTTGAGGAGAGATAGCCAAAACGATGTTTTGGGGGGTTGATGGGGGGTGCTCAGTCCTTCGCACCCCCGTTTTTTTGATGTAACTATATAGTAAAAAACGAAAGGTTTATAAATACCCATAGAAAGATTTATAAATAAAAGGCGTTTTTTGAAAAGTAGGATTTATGATAGTTTTATGTATGGTAGGCCATACATACATACATAAAATACATAATAATAATAATAATAATAATAATAATAATAATAAATATATAAAAA
>CAZHHK010000127.1:0-8681 GCA_964531405.1 uncultured Spirochaetales bacterium
ATATTTATAATAGCGAAGCAAGCTTCGGGGAATTAGACCCGAAGAGATTAAAGTCTGAATATGCTGCTTCAAATGTAATGTCATCCAATGCATACATAGCGATGTATTTATTGACGAGAATGTTAAGCGGTGGAGATGGAAGATCATGGGCAACGATGTCGGAATATGAAAAGCAGGTATTCAGATCAATAACAAGCCAGAGTAACTGGAAAGATGGAGGAGCATTCAGCTGGGACTGGAATAATGGCTGGATGAAACAGGGCTTGCTTGGTACAGATAGTAAGGGAATGGATAATCTGTATCTGGATATTACAGACAATTTTCTTGGATATAAGGGACTTGATAGAAGGGGAATACTTGGAAACAACTCGATCATAAATGACAGTACGTTTAGTTCTATAATGAATTATCATGTAGAAGGATCGATAATAAATTACATGCAAAATTATCTGACTGGTCAGAATGATTATAGGACATATCAAATGCTTCCTGATGGGAAAATGTATGCAGTAGGAATAGATTACAGCAAGGTCAATAAAGATACCATGAATTATGTTAAACAGCTATTCGGTGTAAATGGGAATTCGAGTGAATTTGACAAGAGGCTGAATGAATTCATTGATCTTAAGAACAACTTTATAAATGACAAGATAGGAATGATAAATGCATGGAAAAATAATTTTACATCGCAGAATAAATTATCTGATGCACTTGGTTGGGGATATCTGCCGGATGGTAGTAGTTCATTATGTGTAGCAACATCTTTGATGGAGTCCCATGACGCTAATGTTCTGAACCATACTGATTTTGACACAAAAAAGGAATTCATGAAATATGCACAAAACGTAATAATAGGCAAGTATGATGATGGTACTGATATGCATCTGATAGAATCAGACGGCAGGGTTATGGATGCATTAAGATTTACCCAGGAATATGCAAAATATACGAATACTGCTGCGCCAATCGGGTTAAACGGCAATGCACGATTTGGTCTTATGAGTCATACATTTAATGCAGAGTATGGTTACAGCCATAAGATAACGTATGATTTTAACTCAAGAAGTATGTTCTATAATTCATGGACAAACAAAGATGGTTTTGGTAATAGTTTTGTTTATGATGAGTTCTATACCAGAATGAGGTATCTTGATGTGATATATAGATTTTAAGAGGATCTGATATGAAATATATAAAAATAATGTCTTTTATTTTATTATTGATTACTTTTATTAATTGTAATAATGAAAAAATAGAAAAAAAAGATATTTATAAATTTTTTCTTACCTATAATAAAGAAGGGATTATTAATATTGATAAAGTATTTTCGTTATATAGTCCTTATGAATTACAAAGTATTAATGTTTTAAGTTTTTCTAATAACAAAATTAAAAGAATTAAGGGAATAGAGAAAATTAAATTTTTAAAAGTTTTATACCTTGACTGTAATCAAATAACAAAGATTGAGGGGCTTGATAATAATGTTAATCTGAAGGAGTTATATTTATTCAATAATCAGATTCAAAAAATAGAGAAGCTTAATAATCTTGTTAATCTAGAAAATTTAAATCTTGACAAAAATCAAATCATAAAGATTGAAAATTTAGATAAACTTGTAAGACTTAAGATGCTACAGTTAGGCAATAATAGGATATCGAAGATAGAAAATCTTGATAATCTGACTAATTTAGTAGGTTTGATATTAAATGATAATCAAATTGAAAAGATAGAGAATCTCGATAAGTTAACTAAATTGCAGGGATTGTTATTAAGTTCGAATAAAATTAAAAAGATAGAAGGATTAAATAATCTTCAAAGTTTAAAAAATTTGGAGCTGGCGAATAATAAGATTACAAAGATCGAAGGATTGGACAAACTTTCAAAATTGGAATCCTTGGATTTATCAGGTAACCAAATTGAAAAAATCGAGAACATAAGGGATACGAATATAAGTTATTTAAACTTAAGTAATAACAAAATCACGAAGATAGAAGGACTTCCGCATAATCTGACACTGATCGAGATAGATGATAATCCGTTAAAGGAAATCTCCCGCCGTGATTATGAGCTTTTAAAGAATAACAAGAATTATGAAATTTTCAATTATACCGAGGGGACAAAAAAGCTAAAACAGGATATTGAAAATGGGACTATTAAGATTGTTGACTAGAATGGAGATTTCATAAAATGCAAAAGATTAAATCAACAATCCAGATGGTAATAACAGCCCTCACCCTGCCGGTCTGGTTTGTAGTGCTTGTAGTAATAATAGCCGGCGCATTTAAACGGCATAATATTGTTGCGAGTTAAAACCTCGCCCGCTGTTTTGCGCGGAGTTTTAAACACCGCAAATGTCGCCTGTGCGGTCCATCGCTCCGGCTTTAGCATAACCGCAGCTTACATAATATCGATCATCCGTGATCGACACCATGTAAGCCAACGGTTATGCTCAAACATTTGCTTTGTGGGTTAGCTAATCAGTCGTTGTCCGGGGAATTCTCAATCATTCCCCAGACAACGCAAGAATGTAGCATAATCTAACGCCTCTTTTTGATGATGATTTAGATCAACTGGCAACAAATAAAAGTAAAATTGCCGTGTTGATAATTTTAAATGCCATCAAAAAGAGGCTTGTTTTTTTGGATTAAAGAATAATCTGCGGGAGGGTTGATGTATCATAAAGCGTAGGGCTTTTATGGTTGACAGACGCAGTGAGACACGATATCGAATGGAGTTTGTCAGCCATAAAACTGAGTCCCCCTAAATGAGCATCCCTCTCGAATTACGATGGAGTACCTTATAACCTCTTGTAATAAATTATTATTCAAAGGAAATACTTTTAAGCATAAAATATAATATCAAACATCATTTATATCTGTAATAGCTGGCAAATAAATACTAAAAACACTACCCTGCCCGATTTTTGATTTTACTGTAATTTCACCGCCATGCTGTTTTATTATAGAATAACATATAGAAAGCCCCAGCCCGCTTCCGGTTTCTTTTGTTGTAAAATATGGATCGAATATAGAATTAATTATTTCTTCAGGAATGCCATTGCCGTTATCTATAATATCTATTTTTAAATAATTCTTTGTTTTCAAATTATCATTGATATTTGCTGAAACATTATCAACTTTTATTTCTATATATCCTCTATTTTGCATAGCCTCCTTAGCGTTTAAAACAATATTCTGTATAACCTGGCTTATCTGATCCTGATCAATCTTAGCTTTCCATAGATTTTTATTAAAATCAAACTTGCATTTTATTTCAGAACCACTTAAAATAAAATTAACAGTATCAATTATTAAGTCCACCACTGATGAAATTTTAATTAGAGGAGCACCACCTTTAGAAAAAGTCAAAAGCTGTTTTGTTAGCCCTTTAGCCCTTGTTGCAGCTTTTTCAATATCTTTAATATAACCAAACAGTTCATTATTTTTATCTTTATCAATGCTCATCATTGCTAGACTTGCATTCCCAAGAATACCGGTAAGAAAATTATTAAAATCATGAGCAATTCCGCCTGCTAAAACACCTAGTGATTCTATTCGTTTTGTCCTGTTTATATATTTAGTCTGATCTATAAACCATTTTAATATACTTATCATTGATAAAAGTATAAAGAATGTAATTCCCAGACTAAAAAATGAAAATACTCTTATAGAAAATAATCCAAATTGCCTCTCTTTAAATGCAAAAAAAAGATCAATAAGCCCACTTGCTATTGCAACAATTGTCCCCAAAAAAGTATAGCATAAATGACGATGATTCTTGCTGATAAAAGAAAAAATAGCTAAAACTATTATACCGTAAGAGCCTATAGTTAAAAGAAGAATATCCCTTACATAGTAAAATAACTTTGGATTACCTCTGCTTAAATTCCATAAGTTGTTTATCCTGCCTGGCAGCATTTCAAATGTTAAAAATTTATCTGGCAGTATTAAAGAAGCAATGATTATAATGCAAGTAATTAATAAACCGCAAATATACAATATCCTATTTATTTTTTTTAATACTAAATTATAATTTAATAAATAATATAAGTAATATGGAAGCGCAAAGATAAAGCATGTTGTAGATAAAGCCTGTAATCTGTGAGACATACTACCTATAATCTTTATATTAACTACACTGAAAGCTATAACCCCAATCTCATTAATTATATAAAATAATCCAAGCAATCCTAAAATAGTAATCGATAAATATAATTTATTTTTAATAATATTGTAAAAGCCGATGAATATAATAATACAGATTGCCAAAATCCCTGTACAGATTGACAACATTATAATTGAAATTATAAGACTTTCAAAATTTTTAGACACAATATAATCCATAAATAAAATTATATTTTTTTAATATTATTTTATCAATAATTAATTAACACAATCTTAACATTTATCTAATCAATTATTAACAATATAATTTTAGGTAAATATTCTAATTTATAATTTCAGGCAGGTAACATGAAAAAAATATTAATTTCAGCCGCATTTACTTTAATAGTTTTCATTATATTTACAGGATGCAATAAAAAAAATAATAAAATCACAATAACAGGATCAACCACACTTTTACCAGTGGCACAAAAATGCGCTGAGGAATTCATGAAAAGCAACGGCAATAAAGTCAATATAAATGTAAGCGGCGGAGGATCAGGAGTCGGTATTACCGCATTGCTGGATGGAAGGACCGATATAGCCGATTCATCCAGAAAAATAAAAGAATCAGAAGTTCAAGACTTTAAGAATAAAAACATTATCCCTTATGAATACGAAATCGCAAAAGATGCTCTGGCAATAATTATTCATCCAGACTTAAAAAGTATTAAAAATCTTTCTTTAACTGATTTAAAAAAAATATACACAGGTAAGATTAAAAGCTGGGCCGAGCTTGGTGGACCCAATAAACCAATTGTAGTTATATCACGTGATACCTCATCTGGTACCTATGAAACATTTGAAAGCATAGTCATGGAAAAACAAAAAATTGTTTCAGAATCTCTAATGCTTGCATCTAATAATGCCGTAGCAACTACTGTTGCTACAACTCCATTCAGCATAGGTTACATTGGGTTAGGATATATAAATGCCTCGGATATAAAAATTTTGTCAATTGATAATACTCTTCCATCCAAAGATACTGTATTAAATAAAAAATATAAAATTTCACGCGGGTTATACATGTATACCAATGGTGAAGCACAGGGTAATATAAAAACTTTTATAGATTTTATCCTGTCATCATCAGGGCAAAAAATAATAGAGGGTGAAGGTTTTATCCCGATTAAATAACTAATTACAGGAAAATCAGCATGCTCGCAACTTCAAAAAAAACGATAAGAGAAACTTTTTTTTACTTAATAGTATTATTCTGTGCTTTATCCAGTATAATTTTTCTATTCGGGATAATATTAAGCCTCTTTGCAGGCGGCTGGGCAAGTTTTTATAAAATCGGTTTTTTTAATTTCATATTCGGGACAAAGTGGTATCCCACCTATGAGCCTGCACAATTTGGAATTCTCCCAATAATAACAGGCTCAATGCTAATCACAGCATTAACATTGATAATTGCTGTACCATGGGGCGTAGGATCAGCAGTTTATATTAGTGAGGTAGCTAAAAGCAAAGAAAAAGAAATATTAAAACCGTTCATTGAACTTCTAGCTGGTATTCCATCTGTTATTTACGGATTATTCGGCATGGCATTCCTTGCACCGTTTATTCAAAAATTGTTTAATTTAAGAACAGGATTAAATGCATTTACCGCTTCCATAATACTCGGTATAATGATAATACCGATAATTTCAAGTATATCCGAAGATGCTATTAACTCGGTACCAAAAGCATTAAGAGAAGCCTCCTTAGCGTTAGGCGCAACAAAATGGGAAACAATATGGCATGTAGTACTTCCTGCGGCAAGATCTGGTATAATAACAAGTATTGTACTCGGCATAGGGAGAGCTATAGGCGAAACAATGGTTGTATTAATGGTAGCAGGAAATTCGGCTATTATGCCAAAATCAATATTTGATTCGGTAAGACCTATGACATCAACGATAGCTGCCGAGATGGGAGAGACACCGATAAACAGTCTCCATTATCAAGCTTTGATCGGCATTGCTCTTGTGCTGTTTATAATGACTTTTATCTTAAATCTTACCACGGATATAGTAAGACAAAAGCTTAAAGCAAAATATAAATAACGGAAATCATCATGAATGCAAAACGAAAATTTTTTAATTTTTTAGGAATACTTGTTTTAAGGATCGCAATAATATCGACAATAGCATTCTTAATAGCATTCCTTATAATGATTTTTTCAAAAGGCTACAAAGTATTGTCCTTGAGATTCTTGATAGAATTCCCAAAAGACAGCATGACTAAAGGCGGAATATTTCCGGCAATCTTGGGTACATTTTACCTAACAGCATTCTCCATGCTTTTTGCATTCCCTCTTGGAGTACTGGCTGCAATATTTTTAAGCGAGTATGCAAAACCAAAATGGCTTGCTAATATAATAAGACTTGCGATAAATACACTCGCAGGCGTACCATCGATAGTATTCGGACTATTTGGACTTGCTGTTTTTGTTGTATTCTTTGATTTTGATGTGTCCATAATTGCTGGAAGTCTAACACTCGGCATATTGATACTACCAATAATCATAAATACCAGCGAAGAGGCTATAAAAACTGTACCTAAAGAATTCAGAGAGGCATCATTAGCGTTAGGCGCAACAAAAAGAGAAACAATACTTAAAGTCGTTATGCCTTCAGCATTGCCCAGTATTCTTACCGGGGCTATAATAAGTGTCGGGCGAGCTGCTGGTGAAACCGCACCAATTCTCTTTACAGTTGCAACTTTTTATTCGATGAGATTGCCTACTTCGATTTTTGACCAGGTAATGGCACTACCCTATCACATTTATGCCCTAATGACAGAAGGCACTCGTCCTAAAGAACAGGTGCCGATAGCCTATGGTACTGCAATTGTACTATTGACTCTTGTTATGTTAATAAATTTATTAGCAATAATTCTGCGATATTATATGAGAAGGAATAAAAAATGGTAAAAGAAAAACTTGAAGTTAATGTGGATAATATTAATCTTTGGATAGGCGATAATCATATTTTAAAAAATATAAGCATGCCGGTTAATGCAAATAAAGTAACGGCAGTCATTGGACCTTCTGGATGCGGCAAATCAACACTGCTTAGATGTTTTAATAGAATGAATGACTTAATTGAAAATATAAAAATAACAGGTTCAATATTTATCAATAATGATGATATTTATGCCCCTAAAACAGATGTATGCAATTTAAGATCAAGAGTTGGAATGGTTTTCCAAAAGCCAAATCCATTCCCAAAATCGATCTTTGAAAATGTAGCTTACGGCTTAAAAATCAGAGATGTCAAAAGCAAAAGTAAATTAATGGAAAAAGTTGAAAAAAGCTTGAGAGATGCATGGCTCTGGGACGAAGTAAAAGACAGAATAAACTCTTCGGCATTCAGTCTATCCGGAGGGCAACAGCAAAGATTATGCATTGCAAGAGCTCTTGCTACTGAACCTGAAATTCTTTTACTGGATGAGCCTACTTCCGCTCTCGATCCTCAGGCTACAAGCAAGATTGAAGAGCTGCTTCTTGAATTAAAAAAGACGGTTACGATTGTTATTGTGACTCATAACTTCGGTCAGGCTGGAAGGGTATCAGATTTTACAAGTTTCCTCTATCTTGGAGAGCTCATAGAATTTGGCTCTACAGAAAACATATTTACCGTACCTAAAGATAAACGAACAGAAGATTATCTAACCAGTAAATTTGGTTAGAATATTTATTATACAAAGTAATGGAGAATAAAACTATGACTATTGAAGAAAAAAAAATTGCTGAAATAAAAGAGCTAATAATTTTACAGGCAAGCGAAATTGAAAAAATGATAAACAACTGTATAAATGGACTTTTAAATAAGGATAAAAAATTATTGCAATACACAATCAATCAACAAGAGGAATTAATTAATAAAAATGAAAATAAAATAGATAAGCTTTATACCAGTTATCTTGCACTTTACAGACCTGAGGCAAAAGCATTAAGGACAATTTTAATGATTTCAAAGATGAATATAGACCTTGAAAGAATAGGTGATCATTGCGTCAACATTGCAGAAAGTGCCCTGTATCTTATCGATAAACCTCTTGTCAAACCTCTTATTGATATACCAAGAATGGCAGATGAAGCAAAAAAAATGATTAGAGACGGTATCGATTCATTTTTTAATGAAGATAGTAATCTTGCTCTAAATGTATGCAAACGCGATGAACTCGTTGATGAATTAAATGAACAGGTATTCAGGGATCTTATTACCTATATGCTTTCTGATCCTAAAGCAATAGAAAGATCATTAAATTTAATAAGGATAGCGCATAATATTGAAAAAATAGCCGACCTTGCCACCAATATCTCAGAAGAAACTTTGTATGCGGTTACAGGAAAAAATATAAAGCATAGTCAGAAATATAAAAATAAAAAATAAACATTTCATGGTTCAATAAGTTTATTATTATTATTATTGCCAATTCTTTGCTAATATATTATTCTTAAATTAAATCTAATTAATTGGTAGTGTCAAAAATTTTATGAAAAAATTATGAAAACACTGCCAGTGTTCT
>CAZHHK010000128.1:0-8581 GCA_964531405.1 uncultured Spirochaetales bacterium
TGCCTTTTTTTTATTTCAAAGAACTATTTATTTTCTCTTTATTAATAGCTATTTTATAAAATATATATATATTAGTATTTAAAAACTCTATTTTTCTTTACAAAATGCGAATATTTTTTTATTAATTTTTAAACAAAAAATTATAAAAAAATAAAAAGGCTTTAAAATGATTGTTAAACTTGCCGGCTTTAATGTTGATATTGAAAATATAAGAATATTAAATGATATTATATCCAGATATCCTGATATAACAGAGGATGACATTAAAAAAATAAAAAAACTCCATTGGACACCTGAAACCATAAGTGCTTCTTATGCCAGGATTTCCCGTGATCCTAGGCCAATTGAAGAATTACGGGAGATAGCACGTAATGAAATCGAAAAATCAAGAAAATCAAATACTTCTATAATATTTGATATGGGGCATTCATCCATTGCTGAGCATGGAGTTTTTAATATCGATATAATAGGCATATCAAGATTGCTTGCCGAAACATTACAAAAATCCAGATTGGCTTCTTTTACAGAAAAATCTCAGCGATATATAAAAATTGGCGAAGATATTTTACTTCCGGAAGAATTTAAAAAAAACAAAGATCTGTTCAATCAATATAAAGAACTCACAAAAATTCTTTTTGAAACTTATAATAAACTTCATGATAATATTCTTCCATATTTCCTTGATCAAAATCCAGGAATTACAAAAAATGATAAAGGATACAGAGATATTATTAACCTTGCAAAGGAAGATGCAAGATATATTCTTCCTCTTGCTACACTAACACAGGTAGGTATGACAATCAACGCCCGTAGTCTTGAAAAGATGATCAAACGGCTTAATTCGAGTCCGTTGATTGAAGCTAATTTATTGGGCGAGAAACTATTTAAAATAATTGAAGGTTATGCACCATCTTTAGTTAAATATACCAAGCCTGATGAATATAATACCGATACATATAAAGACATTAATAACTTTACCGGGGATATCTCCGTAGAAAAAAACAATAAAGAAGTAGTATTGATTAAAATTGATAATGATATTGAGGAATTAATCCTTTCTGCCTTCATTGTAAAAACCACTGGTATTGATCTGGCCTCTGCAATAGATTTAGTAAAATCTTATGATAAAAATAAAAAAGAAACTTTATTCAAGCAAAGTGTTAAACATCTTAAATCTTATGATTCTGTTTTAAGAGAATACGAACTTGGCGATGTAATATTTAATCTCACAGTGTCTTCTTCGTGTTATGCTCAGCTTAAAAGGCACAGGATAGCTACAATAATAGACGGAAATTATTCTACAAAATTAGATGTGACAATACCTGAATCGATAATAAAAACAGGCAATAAAAATTTATTTATGGAAAATATTTTAAGAATAAACGATCTTTATGATAAGATAAAAAATAATTACGGCTTATCATCGGATTATATTTTATCCAATGCTCATAGAAAAAACGTTATTTTAAAATGCAATTTCAGAGAACTGGTTCATATAACAAGATTAAGATCAGATAAGCATGCCCAATGGGATATTAGAAACATATCCGATAAGATGATCGAAGAAGTTAAAGCAAAAATGCCTTTATTTAGTAAACTTCTTGGCGGGAAACATGATTTTGAAAGAATAAAAAATCAGATTATTTGAATTAATTTTATTTCCTCTTCATTTTTTTGACATCAATATTCAACTTTGCCATTTTAGAATGAAGATTGCCTGGATAAAGCCCCAAAGCTTTAGCTGTTTTAGTAAGGTTGTAATTGTTTTCTTTTAATTTTTTTTCTATAAAATCTTTCTCAAATTCTTCTCTTGCCGCATCCAGCTTTAGCTTTTCGTATTTATTTATACTTGAATTATTTGTAATTAATGTTTCATCATCCAGATATGTTTTAACATCATTTAACGTTATTAAATCGCTTTGTACCATAACTATAAGTCTTTCTATGATATTTCTCAACTGTCTAATATTGCCTGGCCATGTATATTCCATCATATAATTTATTGCTTCATTTTCTAGTTCTTTATTTTTGATTTTATTTGATTTGCATATATTCTCCATAAAATATTTTATTAAGATTGGTATGTCATCTTTTCGTTCTCTTAATGATGGCATATAAACCGGTATAACATTTAATCTGTAATAAAGATCTTCTCTGAAATTACCGTTTTTAATCTCTTCCTTAATATCTTTGTTTGTGGCCGATATTATCCTTATATTTAAATTTTTGGATTCCACATCGCCTATCCTTGCGATTTTCATTTCCTGTAATACTCTTAAGACTTTTGCCTGAGTTGACAACGACATATCCGCAACTTCATCTAGAAATAATGTTCCGCCGTTTGCAAGTTCAAATTTTCCCATTCGATCGCTTGAGGCACCGGTAAACGAACCTTTAGTATAGCCAAATAACTCTGATTCAATAAGTGTCTCGGGTATTGCTGCACAATTTACTCCCACAAAAGGCATTGATGCACGGTTTGATCTAAAATGAATTGCTCGTGCAACAAGCTCCTTACCTGTACCGTTCTCGCCGGTAATCAATATCCTTGCATCACTCTTTGCCGCATTTTCAATGAGTTCCATGAGAGCTTTAAAAGATTTTGATTGACCTATCAATTCATCAGGTTTGAAAATCTCAAGTATATTCGACGTGTTTTTATTCTTTTTTGATTTTTCGATATTTCTAACAATATCTATTATATTTTTTGCAACAAGTGGTTTTTCAATAAAATCATAAGCACCGATTTTAGTGGCTTTAACAGCATGATCGATCTTGGCATCACCTGATATCATGATTATCTCAACATTTGGATACTGCTCTTTTATTATTTTTAAAACTTCTATGCCACCTATATTCGGCATCCATAAATCAAGAAAACACAGATCAATGTGTTCTTTTTTAAAAAAGTCAAGTCCTTGATTACCATCCTCTACAGTAAACACTTTATGATTTTCTTTTGTTAAAACTTCCTGAAGTGCGTTTCTAATATTTTCGTCATCATCGATAATCAATATATTCATAAAAAAGCCTTAACTTATTTAATTATTCTATTTTAAATTTTTTTTAACATCGTCTATTCATCTATAATCAAAAATAATTCTGCAATGGCTTTAATAGCCTCCTCTTCATCATCTCCATCGGCAACAATGATTAGCTGTGTTTTATATATTGCCTCCAGAGTCATTAAATTAATTATTGATTTGGCGTCGGCTTCTATATCATCTTTTTTTATTATTATTGAAGAATTATATTTATTTGCTACTTTTACCAGTTCAACGGCACGCCTTGCATGCAAGCCGGCTCTCCATGGTACAACTACGCTTTGTTCAAGCATTTTCCATCCAGTAATTATTTAAAATTTAAAAAAAGTTCTTTTGATTTCTTCAGTTTCAAGATACTTGGTTAAATTTTTATTAAATTCTTTTGCAGAATTAACCCCCAGCATCTTTAATCTTTGATTCATTGCTGCAATCTCAATTAGATTTGCAATGTTTCTCCCCGGTTTGACGGGCAATAATAAATAAGGTATTTTTAAATCCAATAGATCTATAAATTTTTCTTCCAAACCTACACTATCGTATTCATTTTTAGGATTATAATTTTCAAGTTCGATGACGAGTTGAATATTTTTAACATCTCTTATTGCGCCTACACCGAATAAGCTTTTTACATCAATAATGCCTATTCCCTGGATCTCCATATGATGTCGTATAACACTCGAAGCCTGCCCTATTATAGTGTTTTCCTGCTCGACCTTAAGATCAACGGTATCATCGGCAACAAGCCTGTGTCCTCTCTGGATTAATTCCAGTGCAAGCTCTGACTTGTTTAATTCGGCATTACCTTTTAACAGTATTCCGATACCAAAAACTTCCACTAGAGTGGCATGGATTCTTTTTCTCTTGGCAAAAACATCGCTTAATATATAAAAAAGACGAGCTACTAAATAATCAGATGATTTATCACTGACTAATATTGGAATTCTCTTTTCATCGGCGAGTTTTAAAAAGAAATCAGGTGGCACATTATTATTTGAAAATAATACGCAGGGTATCTCATAGTCCATTATAGCTTTTACTTTTTCTATTTCATCTTTATATTTACATTGTTGTAAAAATGTGAATTCTCCAACTCCGAAAACCTGTATACGATTGCTTGCAAAGCATTCAAAATATCCTCCAAGAGCAAGACCGGGTCTATTAATATTTTTTGTTCCAATAATATTATCAAGACCATTTTTGCCTGCCAGACATCTTAAATTTAATCCATCTTTGCTTTGCAAATCGATTTGCAGTAAATCAAAAACCTTAAATTCTGTACTATTCATAACTCCTCCTTAAAATAAGGAATTAAATATAATTTAAAAATCAACTGGAGCTGTCTTCAAAAAATATTTTATTAATTCGAATTTCGACCTATTAAAATTTTATAATAACATTAATTTAATATTATGAAATAAGTTTCCATTTGCCATTACCTTCTTTAAATAAAAATCCAATTTTATTTTTTTCATCAATAAAAATAGTAAAATGAAAATCATTATCTAAAACAGCTTTTTGCGCTTCCAATAAATCGGTTTTATGCAATTTAATTTTTCTTATCTCTTTATCCAATGTTATCTCTTTTGATTTCACTTTTAATGAATATTCGGTATAAGTATCAATAGCAGTTTTTTTAAATAAATACACTATATCGTCTTCTAATTTTCTTAAAAAAGCAGGAGCTATCTCGCCATTTTCATCTATAAGATTAAATCCATAAAAATCGATATTTTCCAGACTCATTTGCATATATGCATCCTGAAGAGTAGCTGGTTTATTGTGCATCATAACATGATGTGTTGGCTCAGCCTTATTTTCATCATGATCTGTAAAAAATTTGATCATTTCTTCATGGCTTGATTTGGAATGATCCTGAATTTTTGTTTTTTCTCTGTTAATTTTTACATCTATCTTATGGATTATCTTATCAATGGCTGTATACATCTCCTCGGCTGTAGCTTCAAATTTATAGAGTCCTAATTTTCTCAATAATAAATTGGCAGAAATTTTATAGAGAAGCTTTTCACTAGACAAATGAAAATTTAATTCAGTAATATGATTCTTAAAAAAATTAAGCTTTTCTACCCTTTTTGCTATATAATCTTTCATTCTTTGTGATACATTAAAATTATTAGAACCCTGGATTTTTAATTCCATAAATATTCTCCTCTTTAAAATATTTTATATATTAAAATTTTATTTTCTGTGATGCGAAGGAAGAATATTTAAAATCTTCCTGTATTTTGCAACCGTCCTTCTTGCAATTTTTATACCTCTGTTTTGAAGTATTTCTACGATCTTTTGATCCGAAATTTTTTTATCTTTTTCACTTTCATAAATTTCTTTTATAATTTCTCTTATACTCTCGGCAGATTGATTATTTGGATTGTCCTTGCTTACTGCATTGGTGAAAAAATATTTTATTTCATGGATACCCCATTCGGTTTGAATATATTTAGAAGATGACAGTCGTGAAATAGTTGATTCGGATAAACCTATCTCCTCTGCGACTTCCTTCATAGTTAATGGCTTTAAAAATTTTGGTCCCTTGTAAAAAAAATCTTCTTGTAATTTTACTATGATAAGCACCAGCTTGAATAACGAATTGTTGCGGTAGTTTACAAGGTTGATAAATTGTTTTGCTCCATTATATTTTTTAAAAATAAATTTCTCATCTTCTTTTAGATGTTTATCTTTTTTTTTCGCTTGGTTAACGATTTTTTCGACATATTTATTAATTGTTAAAGATGGTAATATATCTTCATTCATTTCAACAATAAGTGTATTTTCTCTTTTATATACAAATGCATCAGGTATTATGTATTTAGTTTGACTTGATGAAAACAATCTGCCCGGATATGGATTAAATTGGCTTATGTATTCTATAGCCTGTTTTAATTCCTGGCTTGTAATCTTAAGTCTCTTTATTATTTCGCCATCTTTTCTATTAACTAAAAGATCAAAATGATTTTTAATTATTTCATAAGCAATCTTATTTATTTCTTCTTCCTGTTTTGATTCCAGTTGAAAAATTAAAGCTTCCTGTACTCCTTTTGAGGCAATACCGGGCGGATCAAACATCTGGATTATCTCCAGTACATCATTTGCCGTTTTTAAATCTTCATCTTTAAATACATCTTCAAGCTTATCAATCAAAAAACCGTCTTCATTAATCAAACTTATTATAGTTAAACCTATCTGTTTTTGCTTTTCAGTTAAATTTTGGACATTTAATTGCCATGTTAAATGCTCTGCTAATGTTTTCTCACTGGTGATCGCACCTTCAAGATACTTTCTCTTCAAATCGCTGTCGGTAGTATTGGAAGAAACACCTGATGGCGGGCTGGCACTGGATGTATCTTCAAAATAATTATTTTCATCCAATCCTATAGAGTTCTCCAGTACTTCAATGTCTTGATCCGAATCACTATGTTTTTCATTAAGCTCTAGTGCAGGATTTTCAAGTATTTCTTTCTCAATTTTTTCTTTTAACTCTAACAACGGAAGTTGAATTAACTCCAGAGACATTAGCATTTCTTTTGATAGAGTGAGTTTTTGCTTTAAATGTAAATTAAGATTTTGAGAAATATCCAAGAATTAACCCCGATTTTTATTTTATATCCCGATCCAACCCCATTAAAATCGGGACAGCTTTAAGTATATATTATTATTTTAGATTAATTTTTAATAATAAAAAAGCTTTTTTAACAAAAAGTTAAACAAAAGTCAAAAATCAAAAATAAGATTTATCTTAAAATGATATTATTTTAGAAAATATTATAGTAATTATAGTAGTTCAAAAAAATCAATCAAATTTTTATAAATTTTTTTAAATTTATAAAAAATATATAAATGAAGCATGTTTTAAAATTGGTTCTAATTAATAAGATACCAAAGTCGTTTTTATACATGTTATATAAAATTTGACAAAAGCGAGGGTAAAATTTATATATATAATAAAATCATTTATTTCAATGAGGAAAATATGAAAAAAATAATTTTTTTTTATATCATTTTATTTTTATCAATTTTATTTTTTTCCTGTACTACGATTACAAGATGGCCTGACGAAAGTAAAGAAATAAAAAGCAAAAAAATTTCTATGGAGGTAAACAGAAATATTTTTGATGATTTCTTATGGACAACACCGCCGATATACAGCGTTAAAGTTGATTTTAAAGATGAAAATAATATTAAAACAGCAAAAGTTAAATTTGGCAATAAAATTTTGACTTTCCTTATGAATGATGATGATGAAATTGCATTAAAAAAAGACGATGAAACCGTCTATAAAGAACTAAAAATTTCAAAGAATGATCTATATTATAACATTGATGTTTTAAAAACAAAGTACGTCCCAAGATCAATGCTTGTAACAAAAACAAGATTTGTCACAAAAATCGTACCTGTAATAAGGACAAGACCGGTGACAAGGACAAGATTCGTAACAAGGTTTGACAGCAAGGGCAGATCGTACTCGATAACGGAATTTTACACGGATTGGGAATCATATACTGCTTTTGAGCAAAGGACACTGCCAGAGACTTATACCGAATGGGAAACAATACGTACAAAAGTTGTCGATATTCCGCAATACAGATATTATAGTTTTAAACTCGATGAAGGGCAAGTTGTTATTTATAAAATTAAGAATGATGATACCGGTATAAATGAATATTATTTTCAAAACACAACGTATTTTTCTGCCATAACCAATGAAGAGTCCGATGATGGTGAAATCGAGACTAAACTTTTATTCATAGATACAAATTCAAATGGAATTTATTTTGAAGATGAAGATGCGGTTTTATTTAACGTTTGGAATCCTTATGAAGAAAGTTCAAAATTTAAGGAAATATCAAATTATATGGATAATTATTGGTACAGGATAAAACAAATAAAAACAGAAAAATTTCTGTCATTTTCGGCAACCGATGATAATAAAAAACTTATAATCGAGAATGCAAACTCAAAATATATAACCTGTGATAAAAAAGGCAAGATTGAAATCACCGGAATCCCTGAAGATGCGTCTGTATTTTTTAATGGTGAGGAGTACCTTGCGTTTGACGGTAAAATAAAACGCAAGATCGAATACGGTATTTATAATCTAAAAATCGAAAATCCCGGATATATAGACTACAATGCCACATTCATTATCGATGACACAAACCCGGAGTTGACAATGGAATATAAATCTCCCGGCAGAGGCGGTACTCTAATCTTTGAGAATGATTATTTGAGAAACTGGAAGATAATAATAAGCAGTGATAAAATGGAAGATACTATATATTACAATAAGAAAGAAATCAATCTTCCTGAAGGGAAATATAATGTCTCAATAATTTCCGGTGGATTTAAACTTGATAAAAAAATAACTATTGATGTTGGTGAAAAAAGAATAATTAATTACAATGATGAAGTAGAAAGATTGATTAGAAAAAGCAAAGAGAGAGAATAAATATTAGATCAATAAAATTAATATTATTAAGAGTGCGTCCCAAAATAGTTGAATAATATGATTTATTAATGTATAA
>CAZHHK010000129.1:0-8568 GCA_964531405.1 uncultured Spirochaetales bacterium
ATTATCGAGGAGTTGTAAATTCTTTTATTTCAAAAACTTTCGGACAGTAGTGAAAGAATTTATTTCGGATTGATGTGAGCTTAAATATATATCGACTTCATTGCCTATAACTAAACCAATTAAATCAACATCGGGAATTTTTGACATAAGATAATCCAGAAAACTTTTAAATCTGCCCAAAAATACAGGATCATCAAAGTCAAGACCCTTTATATCATCCGGCACACCTTTATAAGTAGTATTAATCGGACTCAAAATAGTAAAATACACTTTTGTGTTATGCATAGGATAGAAGGTATTCATTACATTCAGATATCCCCCAAACTCCTCACCAGGATCAACATAGTGATTTGGAGAAGTCTCAACATCCGTCCATCGTATCGACACATGAGCAAAATCGAAATTTATTTCTTTTGCTTTATTAAATGCATCGATAAACACTTCATCTTTGCCGTAACCTATTTCAAATCCCAACATTTGATTGCCTTTTTTTACAACACCATTTGACGATGACCCAGAAGAAAATGAATTGCCATTATTGATATTTGAACAGTCGAATAATAAAATCAAAGAAAATACAATGAGAATAAATTTATTATATATTATTCTTTCCATATTTAATAAAGTTTACACCTATTTTTTAAAAACTCAATATTAATTTCATCATTATCTTTCCAAAATTTATGCTAAAATACTATTAAGCATCAGCCTAATAAATGCTTAATCCATACAAAATAAATTTTGTTTTATATTGACTTTTTTTTTAATCAATTATACTGTTAAGCAACTTTTATTGCTGAGAAATTATAATGGAATTAAAGGTAAAAAAACTCCACAAGGATGCAATACTGCCCTATAAAGCGACAAAAGGATCACTGGGTTTGGATATTTATTCTATAAAAGATGCTGTTTTAAAACCTTTTGTCCCAACATTAATCGATACTGGTATAGCTGTAGAATTACCCGAAGGTTTTGGATTGGAGATCAGAGATCGCAGTTCTCTCGGTTTAAAAGGTATAAAATACCTTGGCGGAGAAATCGATAATGATTACAGGGGTGAAATAAAAGTAATTCTTATAAATCTAACAAAAACACCTCATAAAATTAATAAAGGCGATAGAGTGGCTCAATTCATCCCAAAAAAAATACATGATTTTGAAGTCGTTGAGGTAAATGATTTATCCATAACTTCCAGAGGTGCCGGCGGATTCGGCTCAACAAACAATTAATAAAAAAAGATAATCATATTATCAATATTTTTATATAATTAATCACTATTTTAAATTATACTTTGAGACTTTATTATTAAAAGATCTTTTAAGTAAAAAATATATTATCTCTATGTAATGCGAAACAATAAAAAAAACAGCAATATTGTTTAAAAAATTGCAAGATAGTTTAATTATTTTTAATAAAAAATAATTAAAAAAAGTTATATTTATACCCAATAAATATTGGTAAATATCTTACATAAAATAAATCATAACAATTATTAATTATAGTATCAAAAGGTGTATATTATGAATAATATTTGTTCTTCTTATAACATCAAACAATTAAAACAAAAAAATCCTATAGCTTTTGCAAGGCTCTACAGAGAATATAAGGATAAAATCATTAATTTCATACTCATTAAAACTGGTGGAAACATAAATATCGCTGAAGAAGTCTCCTGCGAGACATTTCATTCTGCATTAAAGTCTGCTCCAACTTTAAAAAACACCGACAATTTAAACAACTGGCTTTTAAAGATCGCTTCCAGAAGATTAAATGATCATTTTAAAAAATTATACAGAGAAAAAAAGTATCACTGCAGCTATGATGATTTAAAATTAACTGCATCTGATTTCTGCATCCATACGCATTATCTTTTAAAGCAAAAATCACACCATATAAATGAAGCTATTGACAATCTCAATGAAAGATATAAAACAGTCATCAGATTAAAATATATAGAAAAAAAAGCCATAAAAGATATAGCATTCATTATGAATAAAAGCACAACCTCGATAAACAGTATCTTAGAGAGAGCAAGAGCTTCTCTAAAGAAAAAAATTCTTGAAATCAATATATAAATAAACGTCTAATTAGTGACGTTTTAAAAAAGGCTGTCTTTATACTATGGGAGGAAGTACCACGTTTTAACGTACATATTTCTGCGTAAGTTTATAATGTTTCATTTAGAGTCAATATTTTCTTATTATCTCTTTCTCCACCTTCCTTATTTTATCTAGCAATGACATTAAATATGGACTAATTGGACTGATACTATTAATCAAAATATATCTGTTTAAGATCAAAATCTTTTTTAGAGAATAAATCAAAACAGGCATCGACAATTGCGCTATCATATTTTATCCCTTTGTTTACTGATAATTCTTCAAGAGCCTTATCAAGACCTAAAGCAGGCCTGTAAGGACGATGTGAAACCATAGCTTCAATAACATCAGCAATAGCAATAATCTTTGATTCAATTAATAAATCATCGCCTTTTAATCCCGATAAATATCCAGAACCATCAATCCTCTCATGATGTTGTAAAACAATGAGCGCAACTGGCCATGGGAATTTTATTGTTTTTAATATATCATAACCGGCTTGAGCATGAGTCTTAACAATATTAAATTCAAATTCATTTAACCTTCCGGGTTTGCTTAATATCTCTGCCGGAACATGAATCTTACCGATATCATGCAATAGTCCAGCAATACGCACCCCTTCAATTTTATCTTGATCTAATTTAAGTTTTTGAGCTATAGCACATGACAACAATGAAACATTATGCTGATGCCCAGCCGTATAGGGATCTTTTTTTTCGGATAACGAAGCAAATGCATCGACAATCTGATTAAATGTCTGTCTTAATTTTTCATAACTGATTACTAATTTTTCTTCAGCACTCTTACGTTTTATAATTTCATCAGCTTCTTTTATTGCTCTGTTTATTGCAGGAACTAGCTTAAAAAGTTGATTCTTTAAAACATAATCATTTGCACCAGACTTTAATCCTTCGATAGCAAGATCTTCTCCAATTGCTCCAGAAACAAAAATAAACGGAATATCAGGTTTTATTTCCTGTAAGATCTTTAATGCTTTTAATCCGTCAAAGTTAGGAAGGGAATAATCTGCGAGTACTATATCAATATCGTTTTTTTGTAATGCTTCGATGTAAGCTTTTTCTTCAAAAACATTAATAATATTGAAGTTTAAATTATACTTTATTAAATTTGCTTTTATCAATTCAAAATCAAACTGATTATCTTCTAGGCTTAAAATATTAATATTTTTATTATTCATTTTTATAGCCCTCTTAAATAATTATATTTAAATCCATAAATCTTTATTATATTTTTTCGATGGTTGCTAATTTAAAAATGAATCATTTTTTAAGTAGGTATAATTTAATTTCGCCACTTTTATTCCTCTTACGCCCTTCATTTTTTAGGATCAAAAAGTATTTAGATCAATTCTCTTTGTCCCTTGACTATAAAAAGTTGAGAGACGGACAAATGAAATATACTTTTAAGTATAACTTCTTTAATAATAATTCATAAATAAGTAAATATCAACAATTTTTTTAAATTATAATTTCTATTTTAATAATTCTAACAACACTTATTTGCGATTATTTTTATTATAAAAACTTGTATTCCTCTAAATTCATATAAATTTATAATTGACACACTCATAAAGGTTTTATATAACTTAATATCTTTGAAATAATTTTTAAGTATAGATCAAAATAATAACTTGGGAGAAAAAAAGTGCCAAGATTAAAACATGCTAGTATTAATGGCTTCTTTGGGCAATATGGCGGAAGGTATGTTGCCGAAATTTTAAGACCAGCATTGATAGAGCTTGAAGAAGCATTTTATAAATATATCAATGATCCTGATTTTATTAACGAATTTGAAAATATTCTTACAGATTTTGTGGGGAGACCTACCCCACTGTTATTTGCTGAAAATGCATCCAGACAGCTAGGAGGAGCCAATATATATTTAAAACTTGAAGGACTGGCAAATACTGGCGCTCATAAAATTAATAACGCAATTGGTCAAGGACTATTAGCAAAAAAAATGGGGAAAACAAGGATTATTGCAGAAACCGGAGCCGGTCAGCATGGACTTGCAACTGCATGTGCCTGTGCAAGATTAGGTCTTGAATGCGAAATTTTTATGGGAGAAGTTGACATTGCAAGACAAAGACCCAACGTTTTTTGGATGGAATTATTCGGGGCAAAAGTTATCCCTGTAACAAGTGGCACGCGAACTTTAAAAGACGCAGTAAATGAAACTTTAAAAGAATGGGCAAGAAGAAAATCCGATACACATTGCCTGTTTGGCAGTGCGTTAGGACCGTATCCATTCCCAGATATGGTAAGAGAGTTTCAATCGATAATTGGCAGGGAAACCAAGCAGCAATTTTTTGATAAAACAAAAAAACTTCCTGATGTGCTTATTACCTGCGTCGGAGGAGGATCAAATTCAATAGGTTTCTTTGAAGAATTCCTCGATGATGAATCTGTAAGATTGGTTGCCGCAGAGGCAGGCGGGAGAGGCAATAATCCGGGAGATAATGCATCCAGAATAAGCGGACCAGGTAGTATAGGTATAGTACAGGGGTATAAATCAATGTTCCTTCAAGATGAGGAAGGTCAACTGATTCCCACACATTCGATAAGCGCAGGACTTGATTACTCCGGTATTGGTCCTCAACTAGCATACCTTGCTGATCAAAAGCGTATTGAATTCACAAGTATTCTTGATAGTGAAGTTATTGATGCATTTAAATTTTTTGCTAAAACTGAAGGTATTATTGCTGCTTTAGAATCATCCCATGCACTAGCGGCAGGGATTAAAATTGCTAAAGAACTTGGTAAAAACAAAAATATAATAATAAATATTTCAGGCAGAGGAGATAAAGATATTTTTATAACAGCCGGTGCTTTAGGTGATGAAAAATGGTATGATTTCTTAAGAGAAGAGGTTAGACGACATGAATCTAAAAATTGACAATAAAATAAAAGACATTATAATAGATAAACGTATAGGATTCATGGGACATATTATAGCGAGTTACCCTGATTATAATAATTCTTTAAATGCTGCACTGGGTATTTGTGAAAGCGGTGCCGATTTTTTAGAAATTCAATTCCCTTTTTCGGATCCGACTGCCGATGGTACTGCGATAGTCGAGGCATGTAATGATTCATTAAATAAAGGCTTTAAAATCGAAGATGGATTTAAACTCGTTGAAGAAGTGGCAACTAAAACAAAAACCATTGTGCTTATTATGTCTTATGCCAATCTGATATTTAAATATGGAGTAGAACGCTTTGTAAGAAGAGCTGTTACAGCAAATGCTTCGGGATTAATCATCCCAGATCTACCGATTGAAAATGACGAACAGCTTAATGATATATGCAAGGCAAACAATATTGCAAATATCCTGCTTGTGGCTCCTGGCTCAGATAAAGAAAGAATAAAAAAAATATCATCGATCGGTGACGGCTTTTTATATACCGTTGCCCGCAGAGGCATAACAGGCAATAAAACCGAAATCGATGATGAAACAAAAAAATGGCTTAAACTGGTAAAGGATAATTCCAAATTGCCGATTGCCGTTGGTTTTGGAATTCAAAATAAAGAGCAGATTAAACAATTAAAAGATTATTGCCAAATCGTAATCATAGGCAGCCATTTTGTTAAAATAATTAAGGAAGCTTATCAAAAAGGTGATGATTTAAAGGTTAGACTTTTTAATGAAACCACTGAATTACTTGGGATTTAAACATAAAACACTCAATCCGCCTAATTTTTCTGCTTTAAAGCCAAGAGTAAAGGCAGGGAAAATAGATTTATTTTCTTCCTAAAATATTAATAAAATTATTTTATAACAATTATTCTTAAATTAAAATAAGAATTATAGTAAAAAAGTCACAAATTTTTACTATAATTTTATTATTTTTATGATATATTTAATCAGATAGTTTTAAATAATATGTAAGGAGTTTAATTTATGGAAAATATAATGACCAGCCAAGAGGCAATATTGTATCACAGCAGGTTTATTACAAAAGTCTATACATGGATGGCACTTGCTTTAGTTGCAACTGGTTTAACTGCAATGTTTGTCGCCACAACACCTTCTCTTATAAAAATCATATTCGGCAGCAGAATAACATTTTACGGTTTAATAATAGCCGAGATCGCCTTGGTATTCTTCCTGTCTTTTATGATTAACAAAATGAATTCAGTGACTGCTTTTTTTATTTTTTTCCTTTATTCTGTTATTAATGGCTTAACATTATCCGTCATTTTTCTGTTTTATACTGGAGAATCAATTGCAGTAACATTTTTCGTCACTGCAGGAACTTTCGGTGTAATGAGTGCTTACGGATACTTTACCAAAACAGACCTTACAAAGATAGGCAATATTCTTTTAATGGCTTTAGTTGGCATCGTAATAGCTTCAATTGTAAACATATTTTTAAAAAGCGGTCCATTATACTGGATCATAACAATTGCCGGGATCATAATATTTGTCGGGCTTACTGCTTACGATACTCAAAAGCTAAAAATAATGAGCCAAAATGGTTTTGATGGAGCAGAGACTGAAAAAAAAGCATCCATTATCGGTGCCTTACAGCTCTATCTGGATTTTATCAATCTATTCATTTTACTTTTAAGATTATTAGGACGAAGAAAATAAATTTTATTTTATGACTTTCATTTAAACCAAATTTTTAGGTTTATAAATTTAAACAATAATATGGCCGGATTGTCCCCGGCCCAATTTATTTTAGTTTTAAAAAAAGTATCATTTCCCCTAACAAATCACCTAAATAGCCAATATACTCTATAAATATTACCTAAAATTTGATCACAGCTTTTTACTTGATTGTGCTGTTTCCATAAATATCAATGCCGACAATGACCGGGAAATTCTCAACGGTTAATTCTCTAACGGCTTCGGCACCAAGATCATCAAAGAGAACGGTCTTTGATTCCTTAATGCATTCTGCAAGGTATGCACCGGCTCCTCCTATAGTAACAAGATAAGGTGCCTGATATTTTTTAATTAAATCTATAACGAAAGGATTACGATTGCCTTTGCCTATGGTTGCAATGACACCAAGCTTAAAAGTAACCTCAATATAATCATCCATACGATAGCTTGAAGTCGGTCCTGCACTTCCAATAGGATAACCTTCCCGTGCTGGGGTCGGTCCCATGTAATATATAATTTTATTCTTTAAAATTTCGATTTTTTCATCATTATCCAACATCGATTTAAATCTTTTATGTGCGGCATCTCTGGCAGTATAAATTTTACCATCAAGAATCAATGAAGTGCCTGCTTGTGATTCCCGAAGAAGCTTTAAATCATTATCTAAATCAATATTAATACTCATGCTTTACTATAACAAGATTTATTAAAATTATCAATAAATATACTTCAAATAACAACGCTCTTATGCCTGCATGAATGGCAGCAATAATTATACGCAACCGGAAGACCCGCAATATGTGTAGGATGAGTCAATATTTTTACACCAAGGCAGGTTATATCTCCTCCCAATCCCATTACTCCGATCCGACTAGAATTAATTTTGTCCATTATTTCGTCTTCAAGATTTCTATAAAAATCATCAGGATTTTTTTCATCGAGAGGAATCATAAGGGCTTTTTTTGCAAGAAGAGCTGAATATTCAAAATTTCCGCCGATCCCAACACCGATAATGCATGGCGGACAGCCTTTACTGCCGGATTTAATAACACCACTTACAATAAAATCAACAATCCCTTCTCTGCCTGCGGATGGAGACAACATCTTTATCCCAGATTGATTCTCAGACCCAAAGCCTTTTGGGCTTACAGAAATTTTAAGTTTATCTCCTTTTGTAATCTCTGTGTGAATTACCGCAGGAAGATTATCATTTGTGTTCTTCCGAGCAATAGGATCACTGACAATTGATTTCCTGAGATAACCATTTTGATAGGCTTTCTTTACTCCGCTATTTACCGCATCGATTATATATCCTCCGGTGAATTGTATCTCCTGCCCTATTTCAAGAAAAACAACGGCCATTCCTGTATCCTGACATAATGGGAAAATCATATTACTGCTTTTATTATAATTTTCGATAAGTATCTTTAACAAATTTTTTGATGTTTCATTTTTCTCTTTTTGATAGGAATTATCCAGTGCCTTTCTTACATCATCAGGCAGAATATAATTTGCTTCAATGAATAATCTTTCTATTTCACTTTCGACTAACGACACATCGATTTTTCTCATTTACAACCTCAAAGAGTCAAACGAATTAGAGATAGTCTAACAAAAAATGACTTTATTTTCAAGATAAATGATTTTGATTGTCATTTAAAATTGAAAACCGGAATAAATTTTAAGGTTTTAAAGTTGAAAACCGGAATAAAAATTTAATGGAATTTTAAGCATTTAAAGATGAAAACCGGAAAGTTATAATCCATAAATTTTAATAATTAAGGAGTAAAATTTATGGATAAACACCTGCATAAAAGAGCAAGTGAGGATTTTGTA
>CAZHHK010000130.1:0-8354 GCA_964531405.1 uncultured Spirochaetales bacterium
AAGTCCAATATAATTTAAATATATTTCTTAATTTAAAATATTAAAATGGAGAAATGGAATGGATACAAAAATTAATTTAAAAAACAGAAGCATTAAATTCAGTTTTTTATTGCCAATCGGATTAATATTCTTTATTTCTTTTTCTTTATTTATTTTTTACTTAATTTATGATCAATACAAAAAAAATTATAAAGAATTGTATCAAAAAATTGAGAATAAAACTAAATTAATTTCAATGACGAATATTTCAAACCTCTGGAATTTTGATAAATCAGGGTTAGAGCAAAATATAACGGCATTTGCTGAAGAAAATGAAATAATTTCTATTATTATTAAAGATACAGAAAATAATATTATAGCAAAAATTGAGAAAGACAAAAGAGAAAAACTCATTCAAAAAACAGTCGATATAATCCATGATTCTGAAAAAATAGGGTCTGCTGAGATTACTTTTACGGATTTTTTTATAAAACAGAATGCCGGGATAATGACCATAAAACTTATTGGTATGGGAATTCTTCTGTTTATTATAATTGCTCTTTTTCTTGTACTTATAACAAATTATATAACAGCCCCGATTACCAATTTAATTAAAACTGCATCAAAAATAGCAGATGGGGATATGGAGCTACTGGCCGATGTTAATAAGTCAAGATCAAAAGAGATAGCAAGCCTTGCAACTGCATTTAACAGTATGACTACTCAGTTAAAGAATAAAGCAGAAGGGTTTAAGAAAAACAACGATATCTTGACCGAAATCATTGTAGGAGTAAGAGAATTAATAGTAAAATTAAATTCTTCATCAAAAGAAATCGAAGCCGCCGCTCAGGAGCAGACAAGCGCTTCAAATGAACACGCAAGTGGCATAACTGAAGTTACCGCAACTTTAGAGGAGTTAACAATAACAGCAAAACAGATTACAAAGAATGTCGGCGAACTTGTTTTGTCAAGCGAAGAGGTAATTAAACTCCTTCAGGAAAGTGAGAAGCAATTACTGCTTACCGTTAATCATCTGGAAGAGGTAGGCAAGATAAGCGCAAATAACACATCCGAAATCGGTGAACTTGGCAAAAGATCCACAATAATAAATGAAATGGTTGAGATTATCAAAGAAGTTGCAAATAAAACAAACATACTTTCAATTAATGCTTCGATAGAGGCTTCAAGAAGCGGTGAAGCGGGAACAGGATTTTCCGTTGTTGCAGCCGAGATTAGAGAATTATCCAAGGAAACTATAAATAGCGCCAAAAATGCCGAGAAAGCAGCAAAAGAAATCCAGGATTTTTTAAATTCCATAATTATTTCATCCGAGAGTGAATCAAATAAAGTAATAGAAAGTGGTAAAGTTGTAAAATCAATAAATGAAAAAATCGAGAATATTGTAGCAAAAATAAATAACAATTATTCATTTACACAGAAGATTGATATATCAATCAAACAGCAGGAAACCGGCTCAAGACAGGCTGCTGACACAATGAAACAGCTTGCAGAAATAGCAAGACAGTCAGCCGAAACAGCAAGGCAGACTCTCAATGCCGTAAAAGATATAGTAAATTTCAGTACCGAGCTAGATGAAATTGTTAAAAAATTTAAAGCCTAAAAGCATTATATGTAAGGATTACTTAATTGAAAAAGATTAAAGTATTAATTATTGATGATTCTAATATTGTACATGCTCTTCTTGAAAAAATTATATCCCAAAACGAACAAATAGAAATAATCGGTAATGCTTATGACGGAGTTGACGGCATTATGCAGGTTAAAAATCTAAAACCAGACGTGGTTGTTATGGATATAGGTATGCCAAGAATGGGAGGGCTTGAGGCAATACAAAAAATTATGGAAGAAAACCCGACACCTATTATTGTCTTTTCTGCTGCAAGCCAGAATATGGTTGATTTAAGCTTTAAAGCAATTGAGCTGGGTGCTGTGGATCTTGTGGAAAAGCCTTTTTCCAATGATATGTCAATATTAAAAAATAATATAGAAACTCATCTCATAAAGTCGATTATCAATTTTTCAGATTTTAAAGTGATACGAAGGATAAATAAGTCAAAAATATCTTCAATAAGAGAATCAACCGTAAAACATTCTATCAGCCAACGAATAAATAAAGAAATTACGACTAATAAAAAAATAGATGATTTTGATAAAAAAGATTTCCCTATAATTGGTATTGCGGCAAGTACAGGAGGTCCTCAGACTTTAAAAGGTTTGATTGAGGATTTGTCTTCGCGTAATATATATGCCGGCATTGTTATTGTGCAACACATGGCAGAAGGTTTTATGCAAGGTTTTTGTGATTGGCTTGCAGGGTACTCAAAAATACCGGTTGTGCTTGCCGAAGAAAAAGATTACATAAAACCGGGCTATATATATATAGCGCCTGGAGAATATCATTTAATTTTTGACAAAACTGGCAAATTTGAATTTCTTGACTCGCCACCTATCCAAGGAATAAAACCATCGGCTGACTTAATGTTTAACTCATTAGGAGAAGTTTTTAAAAACAGAGTTATAGGGGTAATTCTTACAGGCATGGGGAATGACGGCACGGAAGGACTTCGAGTCATTAAAGAACACGGCGGATATGTTATTTCTCAGGATGAAGAAAGCAGCCTTATATTTGGCATGCCTAAGTCGGCAATAGATGCAGGAGTTGTTGATATCGTCATGAATGTATCAAAAATTCCTGAAACATTGGAGAAATTATGTAATGAAAGGGTCATTAATAGATATGGACAATATTGAAATTGTGCATAAACTTGAAAATATTATTAAGAATGAAACCGGAATCGTCATTGATAAAGAAAGACTGGTTGATCTTGATATTGTCTTAAAGAGCAGGTTGATTTTGCATGATATGAAACCGGAAAGGTATATTGAATTCATTAAAAACAATTACGATGAAATCATCTTTGTAGCATCATGCTTTACAATACAGGAGACAAGTTTTTACAGATATAAAGCGCATTTTGACAGGATGAAATTTGAAATAATACCGGAATTAATAATGAACAACAAAGACAAAAAAATATTAATTTTATCGGCAGGTTGTGCGACAGGAGAAGAGCCATATACATTAGCCATGCTCTTGAATGATTTGATCCCCAATATAAAAGACTGGAATATAAAAATTATTGCGACAGATATAAATGAAAATGCACTAAAAATAGCAAACGATGCAATTTATTCGGAGTATAAACTGCGGAATATAGACCCCTGGTACATAAACAGATATTTTACTGTTATGCAACTTGGGAGAAATAAATTGTATAAGCTAAATGAATCTATAAAAAATCTTGTGACTTTCAGGCAATGTAATTTAATCAGAGAGCCTTTTGAGCTTAATGATCTTTCAAATGTTGATATAATATTCTGTGAAAATGTAATAATTTATTTTTGTCTAGAATCGATTCAAAGATTAATAAATAATTTTTATAATATCTTAAAAAAAGGCGGATATCTATTTTTAGGATATTCCGAAACTCTAAATTTTGTTAAGCACAACTTCGTCTTATCTTGGTGGAATGATTCTTTTACATATAAAAAGGCAGACAAAGAAAAATCTATAGAAGAAATTAATTATAATATCAACGAATTAATTTACAGCAACGAAGTTAAAGAAGCCATAGATGAGGAAGGATCAACTGGTATTTCAGGCAGGTCTTATGACGACATCATACATCTTGTCATCCGTAATTATAAGGATGACCTTTTTGATAATGTGGCAGCCTTATTAAAAAAAATCGAAAATAGTGACATTAAGATAGATGAAATGTTTTATATAATAAAAGCTGAATTTAAATTCGATAAAAAAGATTATATTAACGCCACAAATGAATGCAGGAAAGCTATAAACATCAATCCACATTCAATTGATGCACATATAATACTCGGGGCAATTTATCTGGAACTTGAAATGCTAGACAGTGCAGAATTTGAAATAAAAACTTCACTTTTTATTGATAAAAACTCTATCCTTGCAAATTATTTTTATGCTTTATTAAACAAAAAAATTAATAATAATGCAGAGTATACCAATTATTTAAGCATTGCTCGAAATTTATTAAATGAAAACAAAGGAGTTTTGGCGGTACGTTTATATCCGATAAACAAAAAAACATGGAAAGAAATTTATGATAATATTTTAAGTTTTAAAAATTAATTATTTATATTTAGGAAATATGCTATGGATAAAAAAGAAAAAATAAATGAAATAATTAAACAAGTGGAAAAAAGCAAAACAATTGAAAAAGAAAAATCCAGGATTGTAAAAGATTTTCTTATAATCGATATTGATACCAATCTATTTGCATTGCAGCTTGAATATTTAAGAGAGGTTTTTGATCTTGCCAACAAAAATGACATTGTACCGATTCCCACAACGCCACCGTATATTATGGGCATAATTAATGTCAGAGGAGAGATTATACCGGCAATATCGATCTTAAAAATACTCGGGATTGAAGAAAAAAATGATAATTATATCAAAATCGCAATAGTTGATGAAAAATTCAAAATTGCATTCCCATTTACAGATATTATTGATTTAAAAACAATCGATATTAAAGAAATAAAGACAATAAAAAATGCTTCTAAAAAAAATAAAGAACAATTTTTAAACCAGGAATTTGAGTATGACGGCAAAATAATAAGTATCATTGATATACTTAAAATATATTCATCGGAATATTTAAAATAGGCAATTATGAATAATAAAATTGAAGTTTTAATTATAGAATTATTTAATCAGATAATCGGGATCGACTGTAGTGAAATTAAAAAAGTCATCTCTAATGTTTCCAACCAGAAGGATGTAGAAATTATCGAGAATTACAAAAAAAATAATAAATATTTTAAAATCGGTGATATTTTTAAATTAAAAAATGAAGTAGAATATAATTCTTTCATCATAATCGATAACGATTATGATGAATTAATGATAGCGGCACCTCTTGTGTCATCCATAATAAGCATTGATATATATGATTTAATGCTGATACCGGAATATATAAAAAAAAATCAAGAGCCTTTTTTTGTCTGGGGATTCATTAAAAATGAAAACAGGATGATTACACTTGTTACTTTTACTTATTTTTTAAACAAAAGGGAAATGTATGGACAGAAATAATTTTGATCCTAACATGATTAATCTTTTTAAGCAAGAAGCTCTTAAGCATATTTTAACGGTAAACAACCTGCTTCTCTCCATAGAAAAAGAAGGTGTTAAAAAAGGCACTTTTATAAACATGAAAAGAGAAGTTCATACATTAAAAGGCGATTCAAGGATGCTGGGCATCAACAAAATAAGTGATGCTTCACATAAGCTCGAAGATCTTTTTGAACTTTTGGGTAAAAATGAAAAAACCATAGATAAAAACTTAATTGAAAAAATATTTAAAAGTCTGGATGCAATACAAAATGCTGTTGATAGACTACCAGATGAAGAAATTGATATTGATATACAAGCCATTATTTCGCAAGATCACAAAATAGACGAAAAAAAAGACGATGGCAAGATTGAAATTTTTGAACCCATATCACAAAAAACAGAAAATAATGCAGAAAAAAAAGATGAATCCCGTCAGGATAAACAGCCCGAAAGTAAAAGTATCGATTATATTAATTTAAGGTTAAAAAAAATCGATGATTTAATAAATCTGTTCAGTGTTTTTCCAAGGTATTCCAACAGATTTAATTTTATCCTCAATCAATTAAGGTCGGTAAGAGACAGTATCGATATGAAATATCATGATGATGAGATAACTAAAAATCTTGACGCCTTTATAAACGACTTCTCTCATGAAATAACTTTTTATGACTTGATTGCAAAACAATTTCAAAATGAAATAACCAAAATTAAACTTGTGCCTCTTGCAACAATTTTTGATCTGTTTCCAAGACTGGTCAGAGACATCGCCCAGCAGACAAATAAAAAAATCAATTTTGTTATCAAAGGTAAAGAAGTTGAACTTGATAAAGGCGTTGTTGATAAATTAAAAGAAATTTTGATTCATATTTTAAACAATTCCGTTGATCATGGCTGTGAAGAGCCGGAAGTAAGGGAAAAACTCGGTAAGCCAAAAGAAGGCAATATTATCCTGTCTGCTTATAATAAAGGCGATAATGTTGTAATAGAAATAACCGATGACGGTAATGGGATAGATGTCGACAGGGTACGACAGAAAGCGATTGAAAGGGGATTAATATCAAAAGAGAAAGCAAATGTTACCTCCGATGAAGATATGATCCCGTTTATATTTGAAGCAGGATTCTCGACGAAACAGGTGAGTAAATTTTCTGGCAGAGGAGTAGGAATGGATGTTGTTGCGAAAATAGTAAAAGATCTAAATGGTGAAATTAAGGTAAATACATGGAAAGGCAAAGGCACAACATTTATAATAAATTTGCCTTTAATAAGTTTTTATATACCAGTGACTATTATTCAGCTTGGAGAAAGAATTATAGGCATCCCATCCTCTTATATTATGCAGGCTTTAAGGGTAAAAGACAGTGACATCAAAAAAATAGGCAAAAATCAAGAGTTAATAAGTATCCACGATATGGAAATCTCATTAATTGATATTCAATATTTATTTGACGGTATTAATGTCAAAACTGATTCTTATAAAAATATAATCATAGTAAAATATCTTGATGAAATAGCAGGGCTTATTGTAACGGATGTAGTACTTGAGAAAAAAATGATTATTAAAAAAGTTTCTGGTTTAACGGACAGATTTAAACTTATAATCGGCGCAGTATTGCTTGGCAACGAAAGAGCAATACCGGTATTGAATATTTTTGAATTATTTAAATTGTTAAAAGAAGGCTCTGTAAATATAACCAAAGTAAAAAGCGCCGATGAAACAAAAAAAATATGGGCTAAAAATATTCTACTTGTTGAAGACTCTCCAATAACAAGAGAGCATGAAAAGAAAATCTTAATAAACCAGAATCTCAATGTATTTGAAGCCAACAATGGCAAAGAGGCGATAAAATATCTTGAAAATCAAAAATTTGATTTGATAATAACAGATATTGAAATGCCCGTTATGGATGGTACAGAGCTAATTAAATTTATTAAAAATGATGACAGGTTCAACATGATACCGATAATAGTTGTAAGTAGCTATAAAGATTATGAGGATAAATTGCAGGAAATGGGAGTCAGACATTTTATAAACAAAAATGACTTTAATGCTCAAATATTCTTGAATATACTTAAGGAAGAGTCAATAATATGAAATTATCATTAAAAATATTTTTGTCTATACTATTCATTGCATTTCTATCTTTAGTATCATTGTTATTAATTTATGAATCCAGTTTCAATGTTTTTATAAAAAAGATATTTTTAACTGTTTTAATTTTACCAGTTGTAACAATGTTTATTTTTTTGTTTAAAAAAAATAAGATATTGTATAATAAAAAAGATCAGTCAGATAGACTTGATAGATTATATAAAAGTGCTAAAAATTTATTTAGTATAGCACATGATTTCTATAATGATGCACTACTTTTAATTACCGGATTTTTCTCAGATTCAAAGGATTATAAGCTGCAGTTTGAAGAAAACAACAGCTCAGAAGAATTATATGATAAAGTAGATGCATTAATTAGAAATTTAGATAAATTTGCAGAGTCGATATTGCTTATAAATTCCAATTACCTTAATGTTTTAAAAGGACAAAAAGCAAGTCATGTTGACAGGAATGACTTTAACAAGATGGTTATGGATTTTAAATATAATTCCGAAATCTTATCAAGCTTTATATTATCAATAATAACAAATATGGATAAATTCTCCAAACCGTTATCCGAAGGCATTTATTTGATAAAGGTAAAAATCAACAATTTTCTGGATAATATATCAAAATGGCAAAAAGAATTATCTGATGAAAACAGTGAAAAAAATTTCAATAAAATAATCGGAAGTTACGGTGTCCAGAATAAAGAATTTGAAAAAATATTCGCTTTAATTAATAATAATTTTAACAATCTTGAAAAAAACCTTGTACATATAGTCGATATGGTAAAAGAAATTGACCAGAATACACATGTTATACAGGAAGTATCAGAAAAAATAAGATTACTGTCGATAAACGCATCAATAGAAGCTACACGAGCCGGTGAATCCGGCAAGGGCTTTAAGATTGTGTCTGAAGAGGTAAAAAAGCTTTCTCACGATACACAGACAAGTGTGAAAATTATTGTACCTAATATAAAAAATACAAAAAATATTGTTGCTTCTGTAATAAATGAATTCAAAATGCAAGGAGATGAAATTATAAATAAAATAAACATACAAAAAGATGAATTTAACAGATTTTATGAAATACTAAAAGATT
>CAZHHK010000131.1:0-8146 GCA_964531405.1 uncultured Spirochaetales bacterium
ATATTTATAATAGCGAAGCAAGCTTCGGGGAATTAGACCCGAAGAGATTAAAAATGATTTTCAAGAACACAATCATAATTCCCGGGGAAACAAATTATTTTATTTCTTCGGATAACTCTTTAAAATATAATATACCATCATTGCTACAAGAAAAAAAGATTAGCACACAATATGTAAACAAATCCTATATGCTATCCAGGCTTTCGGCAAGAAATATAGCAAATCTAAAAAATTTAATTAAACTGGATATTCCTACAAATCATGATTTTAAACCATATGCATTTTATATAAGCTTAAAAGGCTGGATGTATCATTTTGGAAAAGTAAACAATATTTTTTATATTATATTGATTGCCTTGCTTATATTAATTTTAATTAATCAAAACAGATTATCCTTTGTGATTATAACCACTGGTTTTACAGGTTCTGTATTAGAAATATTAATTATCTTGAGTTTTCAAATTATAATAGGATATATTTATTTTGCAAACGGTATTTTAATCACGTGTTTCATGTCAGGATTGTCTATCGGAGCGTTGTACGCAAGAATAATAAAAGGAAACTTTAAATTAACATTATTATTAAGTGAAATATATTTGATCTCTTTTTCAATATTTTTTGTAATTTTTATTAAATTACATGATATAATACACTCAAACACAATATTTATCATTTTATTTTCTTTATTCATTTTACTTGCGGGTATCCCAATAGGATTCCAATTTTCAATTTGTACCATATTAAATCGCGAAGGCATAATAAAAACAAGTTCAAGATTATATAGTGCCGATTTTTTTGGAAGTTATTTCGGTGTATTATTAACAGGGATATTATTTATTCCTATCTTTGGATTCATCAATGTAATTTTGATAACAATAGTTATTAAAATTATAAGTTTAGTTTTTAGTTTTGGTGTTAAAATTAATTATATAAATTAATTTTAATAATAGCAAAATAAAATTATGAACAGAAAAAACTTTTTAAAATTTATTCTAACTGCTTCAGGTTATGCACTCGGCAATTTTGCATTCTCTCAAGAAAAAAAATTAACTGCCTCTAGCGGTGTTTTAAAAGGACAAGCTCCCAAATCATTATGGAAAAACTCTAAGGAAGTATACTTTTATTCCAAAATAAAATCCAATTTTCAGTGCATGACATGCCCAAACCAATGCATTCTTGAACCCGGGGACAGAGGCATCTGCAGAGACAAAGTATATATAAAAGGCATAAATAAATTATATAATATTGCTTACGGCAATCCCTCAAGTATCAATATCGACCCCATAGAAAAAAAACCTCTCTATCATTTTTATCCTGGTAGTAGCACTCTTTCAATTGGAGTAGGAGGATGTCCATTAAGATGTCTAAATTGCCAAAATTGGACTCTTTCACAATACAGTCCAGAAGAATTAAATACAATAGATTTATTTCCAGAAAATGTAGTAAAGTACACAAAATATGAAGGTTTAACAATAATTTCGTATACATACTCCGAACCTGTTGCTTGGTATGAATATATGTATGATTCTGCACAGATCGCAAGAAAGCATGGTTTAAAGAATGTATGGGTTACAAGCGGATATATCGAAAACGAACCGTTAAAGAAACTAATCGGCGTTATTGATGCGGCTCATGTTGATTTAAAAAGTTTTTCTGATGAAATCTATAAAAACATGAATGCTGGTAAACTTAAACCTATATTGAATACCATAACAACGCTTCATAAATATGGAATATGGTTTGAACTGATAAATCTCATAGTACCAGGTTATTCCGATAACATGGTTATGATAAAAAATATGTGTGAATGGATACTAAATAATATCGGAAGTGGATATCCGCTCCATTTTACAAGATTTTTTCCTGCCAATAAATTAACTACTCTCCCTCCTACTCCTGTTGATACGTTAAACAAAGCTTATTATATTGCAAAAGAAGTTGGATTAAAATACGTTTATATAGGCAATGTACCTGATACATTTGCAAGTAATACAGTCTGTCCAAATTGCAAAAAAATATTAATTGAGCGAAAAGGATATGAAATACTTACTAACAGCATTATTAATGGAAAATGCAAATACTGCAATACTAAAATAGAAGGAAGGTGGAAATAATGAAAAGTAAATTTTTGTTTTTTATAATTATGCTTGTTTTATTATTTTCCTGTGTAAAAAAATCAAACTCTCAGGATAACAGTACAGATATAAGAAAACCATCTGTAGCTGGTAGTTTTTATCCTGCCAACGAAAGTGATTTAAAACGGATGATAAATGATTTATTTTTAAAATCAAATGTTAATCCAGTAGAAAAAAAACTCAGAGCATTAATAGTTCCACACGCAGGCTATATTTATTCTGGACCGTTGCAGCAAGCGGTTATAAATTATTGGAGGGACAGAGCTATAAAAAAATCATTATAATAGGACCTTCCCATTATTTTTATCTGAAAAATCCTACTATACCAGATTATAAGTCATTTAAAACTCCTCTTGGACTTATTAAAATCTGGAGTAGCATTGAAAAATTCAGGAAAGAAAAAATTTTTATTTTTGATAATATTCCTCATAATAATGAACACTGCATAGAAGTCGAGCTCCCATTCATACAGACCATATTCAAAGACCCTGTTATTATCCCGATATTAATGAGTGATTCCAAAGAAAGGGAGTTAAGCAATGTTTTAAAAAATTATATAGACGATGATACTCTGATTATTGTATCGAGCGATTTGAGTCATTATTACAAATATGAAGAAGCAAAAAAACTCGACAATGAATGTATCAACGCTATATTAAAAAATGATATCTTCTCTATGTATAAACAAGAAGCCTGCGGAAAATATCCTATAATAACTCTTATGCATCTGGCAAAATATTTTGGATGGAAAGCACAAATAATCGATATGCGTAATTCTGGTGATACATCGGGATCAAAGGATAGAGTCGTAGGGTATGCATCGATTGCATTTTATGACAATAACAACACAATACAAAACTCCAGCTTATTAACTGACAAAGAAAAATCTTTACTGCTGTCACTTGCCCGTCAAGCAATAATTAAAAAAGATAAAAACCTAAAAATTGATGAAAAAGAATTAACCGGTTTATTAAAAGAAAATAGTGGGTGTTTCGTCACGCTGACTATAGATGGCAATTTAAGGGGCTGCATCGGATATATCAAGCCAGTAAAGCCTCTTTATCAGGCTGTGATTGATAATGCATACAACGCTGCATACTCCGATTACAGATTTAATCCAGTTTCTGATGATGAAATAAAAAAATTAAATATTGAAATCAGCATATTAACAAACCCTCAAAAACTTGATTTTACTTCACCAAATGACCTTTTAAAAAAAATAACTCCTGATAAAGATGGTGTGATAATATCAAAGGACAGACACTCTGCAACATTTCTTCCCCAGGTCTGGGAAAAACTTCCTGATAAGATACGATTTCTTGAAGAGCTCTGCCTTAAGGCAGGTTTAAATAAAAATGCCTGGCAGGAAAAAGGATTCAATGTTGAGATTTATAGAGTTAAACATTTCAAGGAATGAATATTATCGCTAACTCTTTTTCTTCCCCGTAAAAATCAATTCATAAGTAGCTACAATTTTGTCAACTACACATACAATAAAACTTTCTGTATATCGTGGAGGACTTATCGTAAGAGGCCACATATGCTTCAAAATAATATCTTTTTCCAAAGATGTTAACGGCGAAAAATATTTTAAAGAATTTTCCAAGGCTTCTTTAGGATGATCAAAGCCATGCAGTTTGCCAGATCGAGGTTTTTCATGTCTCCAATCATACAAGAAAAAATCATGCAGCAATGCTCCTTTAGTAATTTCATCTAACCTTAAATTCAATTTTTTAGCTATATTGTAAGATATCCATGCGACCTTTATATTATGTTCATAAATACTAACATTTTTATGATGATTAATCTTTTTTAATTTTTTATACTCTGAATTATTTGTTATTTCACAGTATATTTTATAAAAAGCTTTCTCTTTTTCAGCTTTCATATAAAAATCCTCAAGCATATCTTTAATATTAAACAATTTATTCACACCGAATTTTAAATCATTAACAAAAAATTTAGAAAATAAGGAAGTGTTACGTTCTACTTCTTTTTTAAGGTCTGGAAAATGATTTATCGGCACTAACAAAGCATTTATTCTATCTTTAATGTTCTTCTGGATGAGATATTCTGTTTGTTGCTTAATAGGTTTAATAATATTTGTAAAATGAAAATATAGCTTTGTAGAAAAAAATAAATCTATAAAAAGATACAATGTGAACAAAAGTAAAAAAAACTGAATTATCCGAATATCTATTTTTTGGATTATTCCAAATAAAAAAGGCTGAAAAAACAAAACATCAAAGATAATCAATATTAACCAAAAAAAACTATACTTTAAACATATTCTTCCCTGAAAATTAAATTTTTCGTTTGAATAATCCCATAATTTGATAGAAAATATTTTTTCTAATAACAATGACACAAAATATTCTAACAAAGTAGCAATAAGTGTAAATAACAAAAATCTCAACGGCAAAATCAAAAAATTAGTAAGATCAGTTAACAAAAAAATAAACAGTGCACCAAAACCATATATTGGTATAAAAGGTCCGTATAAAAAACCAGAATTAGAAATTTTTTTTATCTTAAATGACCAAAATGTTGATTCTATTATCCAGCCGACAAAAGAACATATTATAAAGTAAAAGTAAATTTGTAATATTCTTTCAAAAATAATTTTCATATTGCAATATATTATACTTAAAAATATCCTCCTGACTACTAAACTTATAATATTACATGCTTTGCTTTCATAATTAAAAAAAGCAATTATTATAAACTTAGTAGTCAGGAGGAATAAATAGTAATCTTTAAAAATTATAAAAAATATTTATTATTTAGTCAAAAGATTTACCATAAAATAACAATATTTTTATGATTTAAAGAATTCAAATCGTTAAAATATCAATGAATTTTTCCAGATAGATTTTAATTCCATTAAATCATCCTGCAATATAATACTACCATTTGATTTTATAACTAAAGTATTATTATCTGTTACTTCGCCAAGCAGACAATTGTGATTTTTATCGAATAATTTTAAGAATTCATCTTCTTTATTTCTGTCAATACTTACAAGAATTCTTGAGGGACTCTCTGAAAACAATTTTTCCTCGTCTGATAAATTTTTCCCCATTAAATTCAGATCAATATTGCATCCCAGATTCCCTGAGAAACACGCTTCGGCAAGTGCTACAATCAATCCTCCATCAGACAAATCATGCGCAGATAGGATTAAATTTTTCTTTAAAGCCTCATGGATATTTTTGTACAGGGACAGAGCTTCGTCAGGTTTAACAACAGGCACTAACCCGCCTTCAATTTTATTTATAGAATAATACTCGCTTGCTCCAAGCTCTGACCCCGTTTTACCAAGAAGATATATCAAACTACCCTGTTTTGAAAAATAAAAGGGTCTTGTAATCCTGATATCATCAATTTTACCAACTGCAGTAAACAATAATGTCGGTAAAACAGAAATTTTTTTACCATCCTTGCGAAAATCATTCTTCATACTGTCCTTACCGGATATACACGGACAATTGTACTTTGTAGTAATATCATAAACTGCCTCACATGCTCTCACAAGCTGGGCAAGTTTGTATTGCCCGTCAGGAGTATGCTTACTCTCGACTGGATCAGGCCAGCAAAAATTATCAAGCCCAACTATTTTATCAGGATTTGCCCCCAAGATCACCGCAGATCTATAAGCCTCATCGATTGCATTGGCTGCCATTTGGTAAGAATCTATTTTTGAATATCTAGGCACAATACCGTGAGTTATCACAAGTCCTTCATTTGAATAAGGAAAAATTTTTAATACCGCACCATCTGAAGGTCCGTCATTCTCCCTGCCACTAAAAGGTTTACCGACTGTCCGCGCCTGCACTTCATGATCATAGATCCTAACCCAATATTCCTTGCTAGCAATATTTGGACTTGCAAGGAGTTTTCTCAATGAGTCTTTATAATTATTATTTAAGATATCTAATCTTTTTTGATCGGGACTATTCCACTTTGCCTTTAGCTTAAGCTTTGGCACACCTTCGTGGAGCATCTTCATATCAAGACTGCATACAACTTGACCGTTATATCTGCATTCAAAATAACCAGTATCATTAAACTTACCAATTACGGTTGATTCTACATCCCTTTTTTTAGATAATTCCAAAAATTCATTGATTTTATCCTCCGGTACTGCAACTGACATCCTCTCCTGTGCTTCTGATAATAAAATCTCCCAAGGTTCAAGCCCATGGTATTTTAATGGACATTTCTCAAGATCTATGACAGCACCGCCGGTAAAACTAGCCATCTCTCCTACAGAGCTTGATAACCCCCCTGCGCCATTGTCAGTTAAACCGCTGTAAAGCCCAAGATCACGTGCTTCCATGATAAAATCAAGCATTTTTTTTTGAGTTATTGGATCACCAATCTGTACCGCACTTGTAGGGCTTGACTCAGTAAGATGAGCACTGGAAAATGTAGCACCATGTATACCGTCCTTACCTATCCTCCCGCCGCACATCACTATAAGATCGCCTTTTTTAATATATTTTTTATATGAAGCTCTGTCCCCAATTTTTAACGGCATCAAACCTCCGGTACCACAGAAAACAAGAGGCTTACCTATGAATGATTCATCAAAAACTATCGAACCATTGACCGTAGGTATACCCGACTCATTACCACCATCTTTAATACCTCTGTGTACACCCCTAAAAATACGGCGTGGATGTAAAAGTCCATCCGGCACATCTTTTTCTTCGGTAAAAGGACTTGCAAAACAAAAAACATCTGTATTAAAAATCGGATAAGCCCCCATGCCTGTGCCGATTATATCTCTGTTAACGCCTACGATCCCTGTCATAGCTCCACCGTATGGATCAAGAGCAGATGGAGAATTATGAGTTTCAACCTTAACACAATAGGCATATTCTTCATTAAATTTAACTACCCCTGCATTATCAACAAACACTGACAAAAGATCATCGCGTTTTTCCATGATCTTTTTTGTAGAATCCTTAATATATGTTTTATATAGAGAATTTATGTTTTTTACTTTACCACAATTGTCATACTCTAAGTCAGCTGCGAATATCTTATGTTTGCAGTGCTCCGACCATGTCTGTGCAAAAACTTCAAGTTCGACGTTAGTCGGCATTGCAGGAAGTCCTTTTGTCTTCCTGTATTCTATAACATCCTTTTGCTTATAATAATCCCTGATTGCGTGCATTTCTTCCAGAGAGAGGGATAAAACAAAATCATCGGAAATCTTTATTAGATCTTTATCAGATATATCAAGATTAATCTGTCTATAATAAGGTGGAGTTATTTCATGCTCACCGGGTTTTTCGTAGTCTATCGTTTTACCTTTTGCAACTTCATCTTTTGTTAAAATGAAATATTTTTCGATTAAGGTATTACAAAGGGCTTTTTTTGCTATCTTTTCTATAGATTTATTGTCAATTTTTCCTTTAAATAAATACAAAATTGATGATCTTACATCGTTATCTTCAACATGTCTCTTTAAAGTATTTGAAATCCCCTTTGCAGAAGACCTCCCAACATTATCCGTAACTCCCGGTAAATATGATACTTCTATGAGAAAATCATAGTTTAAATTTTTAGCAAAGTAAAACCCCAAAGCATTGTCCTGTAAAACAGGGTCGCAAAAAAGCTCATTTTTTAAAATTTCCAGCTCGGCTTTGGAATAATCACCAAATAGATTATAACAATTTATTATTTTAACATCATCAAGCTTTATATCAGCATCTTCTTCGATGATGGTAAGGATATTTTTCTCCCTTCCATCCTTGAATTTATCTTTATTTTTTATTTCAATCCTATGTGTCAAATTACAACTCCAAATTTAAGTAATTGGAGCCTAATTTATCAATTTTTGAGCGGATTGTACAGAAAAAAACCCTCAATTAAAAGAGCATTTTGGTACTTAATATTATAAAATATTATCTACAAAGGTTAAATATGACAATATTAGCGATTGGTTAAAAAAAATTATCAAAAATAAAAAGGTATTGAGTTTAACTATTTATCATATATAT
>CAZHHK010000132.1:0-8141 GCA_964531405.1 uncultured Spirochaetales bacterium
TAATTTGTTTTAGATTATGTCATCAAAAAAGATAATTTTGGGACGCACTCTAAGTTCAATTTGTTATATCGTAGTCCAGTATGTTAGGCTATCAATAATTTATGAAGCTTCTTTAAAGAATTTTAATTTTTCAAAGTCGTTATGTAGCTTATTCAACTGGTTTGTGGTGTTGTAAAAAAATATTTGAAATTGGTCAAAATTATTACTTAGTTCTTTAAAGAAAACATCTTGTTTCTTTTTGATTTCATCGATTCCGGTTATTGAATCTTTGATTTTTTGAGAAACGTTGGTAAGTTCTATATTCATTGTCTTCTGAGTATTAAGGTTATTCATCATTAGATTGCTACTTGTAACAAGCTGCTCTATTGCGGCAAGATTTTCATTTGCTCCCACAAGTTGCTCTTTGCTTGCCATGTTTATTTCGTTTATAATCTGGATAGTCATATTTATGCTCTTTTGAATGTTATTGATTGTACCCGAAGCATGATTAGATTTGTTTACCGCTTCGACTATAGTTTCTTTCATTTTGCCGAGCATTTCTGAAATTTCTTTTGTCCGTCCCGAAGTATTCTCTGCAAGATTTCTTATTTCATCTGCTACAACGGAAAATCCTTTGCCGGATTCTCCCGCATGAGCGGCTTCGATGCTCGCATTAATAGCAAGGATATCCGTTTGTTCGGCAATATTAGATATTGTAGAAACTATTTCAAAGATACCTTCGCTGTTTTTGTTTATTTCTTTTATAATATCCTGAAGCTGATTAATCGAATCAAAAGTGTTTATTGATGAAGATTTAAGCTCCTCGCTGATTTTGAATGCAGTTTCCGTTGATTTTGATACGGCTTCTATTGAAGCATGCATTTCTGTTGTTGAAGCGGTGGACTCCTCTATCATTGAAGATTGATTGTTTATGCTATCCATGTTGGAATTCACAGTATCGATGAAATTTTTTACTACAGCCGAAGTCTGTCCGGATATTGTAGCAAGATTGGTTATTTCAGTAGACATCTCATCGTTGCTTTTAATTACATCAAGATTTGACTTTATTAGTGCTTCTATACTTTTTTGTCGGTTATTTGTTTCTTCAATGATATTTTTTGCAGTGTGAAAGATATTGGCAAATATTTTATTTAAATTCATTATAAATTTATTGAATAAAACTTGTATTTCTCCTATTTCATCATCGCGAGTTTTAACAAACATCTGGGTTAAATCTCCATCCAGACTGACTATACTCTCAAGTCTGGATTTTATGCTATCAATGTGAGATGTAAAATTTATTGCTACCATCAGGGTGAATAAAAAGAAAAGAATGACTGCAAATATTACGCCAAAAAAGGAATTTCTTGCAAATTGAATTGCCTTACTGTTCCATTCATTCAAAATTTTACCTGCTTCAGTTTTTACATTTTCATCGGTTGAATTTAAAGAAAGTTCGAGAAGCTTTGTAAAATAGCCGTTTGTGCTTTCAACTGGAGCATTTTTATTTATCCTAACGGCAACGTTTGATATGCCGGCAACCTGCTCAACCTGAGTGATGGATACCATAGCCGAAAATACTGCAATAAAGCTTCCAATAACAAGCATCAATAACAGGAATGAAGTTTTAAAATTTAATAATCTTTTTTTTACCTCAAATTCTATGATATTGGTATAAATTTTTACATCTTTGATTAAATATTCCGTGAATATAAGCTGTAGTATACCGGTCGATGGACCGAGGAATAATCCACAAATTACTAATTCTCTTATTGTACTCCATCTTAAAAGTCCATCAGCAAAGAGCGTTATAAATCCTCCGATTGATACAAAAACGGGAAAAAAAATTATATTCATAAATATAAAAATAGACTTTATGTTTTTTTCTGCCTTAGCTATTTTGATTTTATTGTTTTCTTTATCGACAAGATCAAGCATGTCAAGTTGTTTGGAAATTTTAGACAATAATAATGAAGTAAATATTATTAAAACACATATAAAAGAAACCGATGGTCCCATGCCTTTAATTATCAAAGGTAAAGAAAGCCCCATAAAGGGGTAAAATACGAAATAAAAACTTATTAAAAATATAACTTCACTTATAATAAAAAATGATAATAATTTTTTTCTAATGTTTAATTTTTTCATAAACACCTCTTTAAATTTTAGATGTTATAAAACCTTTTTAATTAGGTATTCTAGCTAAGATAAAATACAAATTTTGCTAAAAACTATAACTTAGTATTAATATATTAAATATGTTTAAAAGAAAAATCAATAATAATTTGGTTTTGAAAAAATATTATTAATTTATTTTAAAAATAATGCTTTTTAATAAAAAAAGAATCTGAATTAATTATCAGTGATTATATTTTATTGCCCAGAATGCATATTCTTGCTGGTTTTGCTTTAACAATCTTAAGTCTTTTTTTGTGTGCGGAATTATCGATAATCTGCTTTAATTCTTCCTGTGTAAAGCCTTTTTTAATAGATAGTCTTCCGTCATAAAAAGCAAAACTAAAATGTATGAACAAGCCTGTAAAAAGAGTATATCCTAGATATGCGGCATTTGATCTTAAAATATCATTTAATAAAAACAGCCTGTTAGTTTTTTTAAATATCAGATCAATAAGTTTTGAAATATCATTATATGGTAGATGATGAAGGAAATGATTGGCGAATATATAATCAAAATTGTCAAATTTTTCAATATCAAAAGCGGATGCATTAATAATTTTTATATTGCTAAAAGTTTTGCATTTTTTTGTGGCATAATCGGTTATGCGTTTGTCATTGTCGATGCATGTGATTTTAACATTGATGCCGGCTTTATTACATTTTTTTAAAAGCCATATCGGGATATCACATCCACCAGCTCCCAGATCCAGGAAAGTATAATTTTTATTTTTTTTCATATCGGGAAGAATATATTTTTTTATTAACCCTCTCGAACGTGTAAAAAGAAAATTAAGAATTGTAAATTGTTTTACCGTATTTATAAGTTTTTTTTTATCTGAGTGGTAGTCATCCATTAATTCTGGCTCGTTTGAGCGTTTTGAAAGATCGGGAAAAAAGAAATCGATCATATTTTTTCTAACAAACCGGTTTCTACCGTAAGTCCGGGACCGAATGCAACCGAAAAAATTTTACCTTTTTTATCATCGTTAAGGATCCTTTTTAATATAAACATAATCGTTGAAGAGCTCATGTTGCCATATTCCCGTAATACGTCGTATGAATGCTTGAAATCTTCCTTTTTTAAATTAAGGGTTTTTTCGAGTTTTTCAAGTATAGCTTTACCGCCCGGATGAATAGCCCATATATCAATCTTGCTTTTAGTGATATTATTTTTTTTGAATAATTCATTCATTATTGGTAATATGTTTGCATCGATTAACTTGGGGACATAGTACGAAAGTTTCATGTCAAATCCGTACAACCCTATCTTCCACGCCATATCGTCTTCACTGTCAGGGATATATTTTGAGAAGAATGAATGAAGGATAAGTTTGCTGCCTTTGGAATCTTTTTCGTTGGCTGACACAAGCGCTGCGGATATTCCGTCTGCAAAAATTGCGTTTGCAACGACTATGTCAGGTTCAAATTTTTGTTGGAAGTGAAGAGAACAAAGCTCGACGTTTACTATTAAAACCCTTGCATTATTGTTTGCAAGACAGATATCTTTTGCGAGTTTCATTGCAGGAAAAGCCGCATAGCATCCCATAAAGCCAATATGAAATCTGTCAATTGTAGGAGATAATTTTAATTTTTTTACTATATTAAAATCAAATCCTGGAGCAGAGAATCCTGTACAACTTACTGTAATTATATGCGTTATTTTTTTTTCTATATGATTCTCTATTTGTTTAATAAGTTTTTTAACAGCTTTTAATGATAATCTGTTTGACTCTTTAATATAAAGGTCGTTGCGTTCCATTGTTGAAGGCTCTGGCTGCATGTTTTTATTTTTCGGATAGAATGTATATTCGCTTGGATCTTTTCCGTAGTCATTTATAACAGTGTGTCTTTTATATATGTTTGATCCTTTGTATATTCGTGTTAAAAAATTTCGTTTTTTCTCAGTGTCGCCCATTAGTTTAAGCAGGAATTCCAATCCAAATTCCTGTGTGTAAAAATGCTCAGGTACAATCGGAGCAATATCATGAAGATAAACAGTTTTTTTATTCACGTTCATTATTCCTTTATTGACAAATCTCTCTTTTGCTGTTATACCCAAAATGGTTATGTTTTAAGGTATTTCCATTGTAAATAATTGTTGTATTTCATTTATTTATTTTTCTACTTAAATTAAATAAAATAATATATTTATAATGCGCTTTTTTTATATATATCATTATTTTATTTAAATATAAAGGCAAAAAGCATGAAAAGGCGTAAAATTAATAAAAAATTTACATTAAAAATCAAAAATTACGATCTTAAAAATCCTGATCAAAAAAAATTTTATAATAAAAATCTTTTTACAGAGGTTGCGCCTAAATATAACTTTTTGACAAAGGTGCTTTCATTCGGGAGAGACAGAGCCTGGAAAAAAATGCTTGTTAAAAATCTTCCTTTTATAAAGAATGCTTTTTGTCTTGATATTGCATGCGGTACAGGAGATATTACATTCAGTCTTGCAGAAAAATATCAAGACGGTAAAGTACTGGGTATTGACTTAAATACGGATATGATTAATATTGCGGAGAAATTAAATAAATATCCCAATATAAAATTTAAGCTTACTGATATGTGTAAGACTGGATTGAAATCTTCAAGCTTTGATGTAATTACCGGAGGTTATGCGCTAAGGAATGCACCTGATTTAAAAAAGGCACTTATGGAATTCAAACGTATTATGAAAAAGGGTGCAACTGCTGCTTTCCTTGATTTTCATAAAACCGGGAATAGATTTATTCAAATATTACAGCTTTTTTTCCTGAAGTGCTGGGGAAATATCTGGGGTATTATCCTGCATGGGAATCCTGAAGTATACGGTTATATTGCAGACAGCCTTAAAAGTTTTCCGGCTAAAGACGAGTTTTATGATATGCTTAAAAGTTTGGGATTTAAAAATATAAGGATAAAAATATTGTTTTTTGGATTTTTACAGCTTATTTTTTTCGAGAAGTAATATATCTTTGACCTTATCCAGTGTTGAATATGGTATGGTCAGCATTGAGAAATATGGCGGGATATTATTTTTTAAAGTGACAATTAAAATTTTAATAAGTATATTTCGTAATATAGATAAAATTTTGCCTTTGATTGTGCCTATCCTCATAGATATCCATGCTCTTCGTGTTGCTGTAATCGCAGCTTTTTTTCTGTATTTTTCATATTTTGCGAAAAAAGTTTCATGGTTAATATTTTTGTTTAAGATTTTGTCAAGCATCTCTGCACATAATTCTGCGTCAGCAAAGCCAGTGTTCATTCCTTGACCTCCGATAGGCGACATTACATGGCATGCATCACCGCAGAAAATTATGCTGTTGTTATAATATTTGCTACTTAAAAAATGCTGGACACCAAACGGGCTTTGGTTTAAATTTTTATGTTTTGAAATATCAATTCCACAGCGTTTTGCTACTTCTTTTTGGAGGTAACCGGTTTTTGGTTTTTCCATGAATTTATCGGTCGTTACTATCCACCGTCTTTTACCGCCGGGAAGAGGGAATGACTCAACCGGACCTTTATTGGTAAAAAAGAGATGTGCTTCGTTTTTAAACTCTGATTTGTCGATAAAATCTCCCATAAGGAATGTGTCTCTATATCTTGCACCATTAAATTTTATTTTGAGTTGATTGCGTATAACGCTTTTATTTCCGTCGCATCCACATAAAAATTTTGATTTAAATTCGTGTTGTTTGTTTTTTTTATCTTTAGTAGTTATTATATTATAGCAGTTTTTTTGAATAACGGAAACAGCTTCGACGCCTTTTATGAGTTTTATAGTTTTAAATTTTTTAAGATTTGATTCTAAAATTTTTTCTGTGTTGTATTGTGGGATCGATAGTATAAATTTATAATCATGCTTTAATACATTGAATTCAATCTTACCAAGCTTTGATTTTGTGCCATGTATTATAACTTTATCTACCTTAACGCCAGTATTTATAAAAGTTTTATCTAGTTTAAGTTTTTTTAAAATCGACAAAGACGGCGGAGTAATACCTATTGCTCTTGTAGTTGTCCTCGGCTTTGTTTCTTTTTCAATAATTAAAGTATTTATTTTTTTTAATCCTAGTAAATTGCCGAGCATCAATCCTACTGGACCGGCTCCAATTATAATAACATCATAAAGTTTATCATTGCTGTTTTTCATAATGACTGATTATAATTTTATAATACTTCATTGTCAATTGTTACTATCAAATAAAATATGAAATTTTAAAAAAAAGATAAAATTATAGACACGGAATGTTTTATAAAATAAAATTATGCATATTATGATATTTTTTTGTGGAGAAATAAAATGAAAGAGATTAAAGTTGATAAAATGGTTTTTGTTGATTCTTTAAAAAAATCAAATATTTTTAATATGCTTAAGGAAGAAGAAATAAAGGATATACTTGATGCTGGTGAATTGTTTGAATATAATGAAGATGAGATCCTAATTCAGGAAGGCGATATTAGCTCATATATGTATGTAATATTAAATGGAGTTGTATCAATAATTGTAAAGCAGCAATGCGATGATAATTCGATTAAAGATGTTTATATATGTACAATAGGAGAGGGAGATATAATAGGCGAGGCGGCAATATTTTCCAATGTAAAACGCACTGCCCATGCTATTGCAAAAATGCGTCTTACTGTTTTAAGACTTGAAAGAAAACAATTTTTTGATTTTATAAATAGCCATCCAGCTGCTGGCATTAAGATACTTATGCTTATAATTTTAAGCCTTTTAAACAAACTTAAAGAAGTCAATCATGAACTAGCTTTTGAGCGTAAGGCAATCATAGAACAGGATGATATAGATAGCCTGATGAAAGAACTTGTTAAATAATTGATGAGTTGTCTGCATAATATTAAAAAAAGCGTTTAACTTTTTGTAAGATTATTCCTACAAAAAATTTTTATAAAAAATATATTAAATATATAATTTCCTTGAATTTTAATGATTAAATCTTATCATTTAATTATAGTAAATTTACTTAAAATAAAATATCCCTTTGATCTCTAAACTTATAATGTTTTTTAAAATTATTAAAATAAATCATAAAATGTGATTAGATGGATGGGGATAAAGGAGGTATACAATGAAAAGAAAATTTAGTATTAAGCAAAAAATGGTTTTAATGATTTGCGGTATACTGCTTTTGTCAATGACTTTGCTTGGCATAATATCATCAACGTTATCCGAAGCAATGCTCAAAAAATCGATATTTTCCGAGCTTAATAATATTAATGAAGGCATAATCGGGACTCTATCATTATATTATAAATCATGCTTAAATATATTAAGCAATAATATTAATATAGCAAACTCATTTATTGATGGCAAAGTACAGGTTGATGAAAAAAAAACAATTAATATAAATGCTGTAAATCAAATTACTGGTGATAAAAAAAATATCAGCTTGCCTGTCATGCTTATCGATAATCAACCTGTTACAGAGGATTTTAAATTGATCGATAAAATGACTGATATGCTGGGCAGTGCAGTGACAATATTTCAGATAATACCTAAAGGTATGATAAGGATTGCTACATCGATTGTACAAACTGACGGTAGCAGGGCAATTGGTACATATATACCTGCTGATTCGCCAGTATATCAAAGTATAATAAAAGGGGAGTCGTATAGGGGAAGAGCTTTTGTAGTTAACGCATGGTATATGACAGAATATAAGCCAATATATGATGTAAAAACCAAAAAGATAATCGGTGCAATATTTTGTGGCTTAAAACCAAATCTTACGACATTTAGAGATGAAATACTTAAAATTAAAATAGGTGATACGGGATATTCATATATCATTGATACGGAAGGTACTTTGATGATTCATCCAAAGATGGAAGGAGAAAATATATATGAATCAAAAGATGATAAAGGTAATTATTTTATTAAAGAAATATGTAATAAAAAAAGTGGTATAATATATTGATAGCGTAACAAATACGTGACCTAAGGTCTAAAAATTAAAAAGCTTTCC
>CAZHHK010000133.1:0-7998 GCA_964531405.1 uncultured Spirochaetales bacterium
ATTATCGAGGAGTTGTAAATTCTTTTATTTCAAAAACTTTCGGACAGTAGTGATTTATTTTATATTATTGATATGGTTAAACAAAGCAGATTATAAAAAATAAAAGTTTGCAATCGGAGCTAAAATTATAGTATTATTTTGGTGTCTTATTTTCTAAGATTGAAAAATTTATTAAGCGAAAGGATTTATTGAGTTGAAATTTTATACAAGCATATCCGAATATTATGATCGTATATTTTCGTTAGACGAAGGACAGCGTAGTTTTATAAAAAATATTTTAAAAAATATTAATAAGCCCAGAATCCTTGATATAGGATGTGCAACCGGATCATTATTGATCAGTTTATGCAATGATATAATAGGTGGAATCGGGATCGATCTTGATGATAAAATGATAGATTTAGCAAATCAAAAAGTGATAAGTTTGAACATCAAAGACAAAGTTGAATTTTTAATGCATGATATGAAAGATATTGCTTATAATTTATTCAACACAAAATTTGATGCTATACTATGCCTTGGGAACACGCTTGCTCATCTATTAAAAGAGAATGAATTAAAAAGCTATTTTTCTCAAGTAAAGAATCTCCTTAAGGAAAATGGAATAATCTTAATACAAATCATCAATTATGATAAAGTAGTTAATGAAAATATTAAATCCCTGCCGGTTATTGAAAACGAATATGTTAAATTTGAAAGATACTATTTTTACAATGAAGAAAGATTAATTAATTTTAAAACAAAACTTTTAGATAAAAAAAACAATTTAATTATTGAAAATGAAGTCTTATTGAATCCTATAAGGAAAAAAGATTTGCATAAATATCTGATGGAGGAATCATTTAAGGGAATCGAATATTTTTCCTCTTATGAATCAACAGATTATAATAATGATTCTATAATGCTGGTTGTTAAAGCACATATATGATTACTTTATAAGGCTTTTAAAAAAATCCACATCTTTTTTAAGTACAATATAAAAATTTCCCTTTGAAAAATTATGATCGTCTTTATATGTATAAAATTTATAGTTCACTTTATTTCTACTTAATATATCTGTAAGACTAAGACTCCATTCATAAGGTACGGATTCATCCAGCGTCCCGTGATGTATAACAAGAGGCGTTTTTATATAATGAGTATTAGCTATTGCAGATATTTTCCCGTATTCCTCTTTTTTAAATTTGTATTCAATGATTTCATTTAATTTATCTGCAAGTTTTGTGTCTCTTTTTCTTACGAAATACAAGAAATTTTCAGGAAATGCCGCACTGACTGGAGCCCATAGAGTTGCGCCTTTTACTTTATCCGTTATTTCAATTAAACGTAATGTTATATCTCCGCCCATGGAGTGTCCATAGACAAAAATATTATTCAGATCGGCTTCCTTTAATGATAAAATGGAATTAAGAAGAGTAAGTACATCGATAACATAATTCAGTCTGTCATAAGGTGCTTCATCAGAATTTTCTGATTTGTCATGACCTCTGTAATCCGGTTTTAACACAAGAAAGCCATTTGCAGCATAATAATCAGTTATAAGATGGTAGGAATTTACTGTTGAATAAATATTAGGTGGTATATAGCCGTGATTGACAATTATCACAGGATAGCCATTTTTAGGCATTTTTATTTTAGGTATATTAAGTAACACATATTCTTTTAAATTTTCGACTCTATACGATGCTATATAACTCTTAAAAATTTTTGTTTCCTTGACAAGTTTTTCTATAACGATTTCGCTTTTATCGATTCTGTTGCGGAGATTGGATAAATAAAATTCTTTGTTATCTTGGTATGCATATAATTCAAGGATAAACAATAACATTATTAAAAAAATTAATAGTATTTTTTTAAATGAAATAGATAAAAGATTTTTAAAAACGCCGAACATTTTATTTCCTTTTTTTTAAAATTTTATATTAAAATAATAACAGATTTTATTTAATAAAATGTATTATTTAAGCTTTTTTTTCAATTATATCCCTAAGGATAAAAATAATAAAAAGTTTTTTAAACTTTTATTTTGTTGACTTATTTAAATCTAATATCTATAATCTTAACTGTTATACTATTAAAGGCTCCTTTAATTACAGACTATTAAAAAATAATCTGTAACTAATTGTCATAGAGTCTTCGATAAAATAGATAATTCTGATTATACAATCGTCATTTAAGAGGCAATTAAATATGAATATCTTTATAAAAAACAATATAAGGATTAAAGCTTTAGTGATAGGTATTATAATTACATTTATTTTTGCGGTATTTAAAACAAGATTAAACAGTTATCTTATAGGATTACCTGAAAAATCAAATATCGATTATAATGGAATTATAAATCTATTCGTAGTATTTTTTTCATTAATAGGATTTATTTCCTTTTATATTTCTTTAAAACCATTTCAGCAACATATAAACCTATTGAGAGAAAATAAAGAAGTCCCTGAAAAAATTATAAATTCATCAAAAAATATTTCAAGGAGCGTTGTAGTTTATTTATTTTCACTTAACTTCATACTTTATCTTACATCTTGTATACTTCTTTATTTTATTGTTTACAGGAATATTGGCACTTTTTATGAAGGCATAAGATATCTGTTGTTTAATTTTTTCGTTAATTTTTCCACTGCTTTTATTTCGGCTATGGTTGAAATTGCATTTATTGACACTATTATTAATAATGAGAAAAAAAAGTTGAAAATATATTTTTTTAAAAACGAAAAAGATTTAAGTATAAAATCAAAGCTTCTACTTTTTACATTCAGTGTCATAATATATCTTATGTCATTTATTGCAATACCAGGCTATAATAAATTGAATGAAGATGCTGAGTTAAAAAGTAAAATCCAAAATTATTTTAATAATGATTTTGCCGATAAAAATAAATTTTACAATACTATAAAAGAAGAAATTAATAGAGATAAAAAAACAGAATTTGCATGGTTATCGTTGTTTATAGGCATCGGCGTAATGGTCATAATAATGATATCAAGCTATATTGTATTTATAGAATTTGAAAATCGAATAAACGACATAAGTACAAATCTCAATGAAATAATTGGAGGCGGGGGGGATCTTTCTAAAAGGATACCGATAACCAAATATGATGAAGTGGGAAAAGTCACCAATTCAATTAATCTATTTATGCAATTATTGGCTAGAATTTTTTTAGATATTAAAAAAGCTATTTATAAAGTTACAGAATCAACGAATGATTTGAATGCATCGTTATCCGATTCTTTCAAGTTAATAGAAGAAGTGTCATCTTCAGTGGATAATGTAAAAACATCAATTGATTCTCAAAAAAAAGTAACAATGGAAACAAGCTACAAAGTGATTGAAACACTCAACTCAGTTGATAAAATCAGTGATAAAATAAGCGATCAATCGGCTATCGTCTCACAGAATTCAAGCTCAATAATACAGATGCTTTCAAATATAAAATCCGTGCATGAACTTACAGAGAAGGCAAAAAATCTTACAGAAAATCTGGAAAAGATTGCATCAAAAGGGAATGCATATACACAAAACGTTAAGATATCCATAGAAGAAATTTTCAATATTTCTCACAGAGTCACCGAAACAATACAAATAATCAATAATATAACCGACCAGACAAATTTGCTGGCAATGAATGCTGCAATTGAAGCTGCCCATGCCGGTGAATACGGTAAGGGATTTGCCGTAGTTGCCGACGAAGTCAGAAAACTCTCAGAGATGTCGGCATCAAGTGCAAATGAAATAATAAATATAATAACAGGTATGAAGGATAAAATACAAGAAGGAGTTACTCTGTCAATACAGGCAAGTAAGTCGTTGGATGATATTACAATAGGCGTCAAGGATGAAATAAATCTTGTAAATGAAATAGCTGCCGCAATGTCCGAACAAGCTAACGGTGCAAATGATATCAATCAGTCTATAACATTCTTAATCGAACAGACTCAGGATATTAAAAATTTCCTAAATTCACAGTTACAGCTAAACGATGAGATTAAAAAGAAGATGGAAATTCTTGTCGAATCTACCAACTATATGGATGAAAAGGTAATAAACCTTGCTGATAAAAATATTAATATCAAATCGGATATTAATCACATGAAGGAAATATCCAGTACAAATGAATCAATTGTTGAAGATTTATATAATCTCATTAATAAATTTAAATTTGATAATTGAAATAAATTATTGACATTAATTTGTGTAATAATTATATATTATACTTTCTTATGGAGGTGTTATGAATACAAAGAATAAAATTGATAAAGATTTGATCGAACAGATTAAAAATAAATTTATGGAACACAGAAAATTTTCTCTGGCAAAAGATGAATATACAGCTACATCTCATGATAATTTTCTCTCCTGTGCCCTGACTGTAAGGGATATGCTTATAGACAAATGGATCAAAACTCAGCAAACCTATTATAATGTTAATTCAAAAAGGATTTATTATTTGTCGCTTGAGTATTTGATGGGGCGTACTCTTGGAAATAGCCTTATTAATCTTGGCTGTTATGAAGAATTTTGCATTGCAATGAGTGAACTTGGATTGGACATCGATAAATTGCGTGAAGAGGAAAGTGATGCAGGACTTGGCAATGGCGGTCTTGGGAGACTTGCCGCATGTTTCCTTGATTCAATGGCCACTTTAGAATTCCCTGCTTACGGTTATGGAATAAGATATGATTTTGGAATATTCAATCAAAAAATAATAGACGGCTATCAGGTCGAGGAGCCCGACAATTGGCTAAAACTTGGAAATCCATGGGAGATAGAACGCCCCGAATTCGAAATACGAATTCAATTTTACGGGAATGTTGTACAAACCCATAAAGACGGCTATGGCAATGCTTATTACAGGTGGGAGAATACAAAAGATGTTTTTGCTGTCCCTTACGATATACCTATCCCGGGTTATAAAAATAATACAGTTAACACATTACGGCTTTGGTCTGCCAAATCAACCAATGAATTTGATTTTCAATATTTTAATTCGGGAAATTATATTCAGGCTGTTGAAGATAAAAACCACACAGAAAACATTTCGCGGGTTTTATATCCAAATGACATTACAGAGACCGGTAAGGAATTAAGATTAAAACAGCAGTACTTTCTCGTAGCTGCCAGCTTAAGAGATATAATAAGAAGATTTTTGAAATTCAACAATAATATCAAAGATCTGCCAGACAAGGTTGCAATACAATTAAACGATACACATCCGACAATTGCAATACCGGAGCTTATGAGGATTTTAACCGATGAGTTTAGTCTGGGATGGGATGAAGCATGGGACATAACGGTTAAAACATTTGCTTACACTAATCATACCCTGCTACCTGAAGCTATGGAAAAATGGGCTGTCTCAATTATGGAAGAATTGCTCCCTTACCACATGAAAATAATTTATAAAATCAACCATAGATTTTTAAATTTTGTTTCAATGAAATATCCCGGTGATCTGGAAAAATTAAGAAGAGTATCGATCATCGACGAAACCGGCGAGAGATATGTAAGGATGCCCTATCTTGCAACAATAGGAAGCCATTCGATAAATGGTGTGGCAAAACTTCATTCCGAACTTTTAAAAAATGATGTTTTAAGAGATTTCTATGAAATCTTTCCAGAAAGATTCAATAATAAAACAAACGGAATCACTCAAAGAAGATGGTTATTAAAATCCAATCCTCTATTATCGGATTTAATTTCTTCAAGGATCGGAGATGGATGGATTAAGGATCTTTATCAGCTTAAAAAACTGGAAAAATTTGCTAATGACAAAAAATTTATTGAAGAATGGAATAAAGTTAAACTTGAAAATAAAAAGAAGTTAAGAGATACGATTTTATCCGAAACAAGGATTACTGTAAATACCGAATCTATTTTTGATGTTCAAGTAAAAAGACTGCATGAATATAAACGACAATTATTAAATGTTCTTCATATAATTTCGTTGTATATTGATCTAAAAAGCGGAAGTGTAAAAAATTTTGTACCCCGTACATTCATATTCGGAGCAAAATCTGCTCCGGGTTATTATATGGCAAAACTTATAATAAAACTAATCAATGATGTGGGAAACAAAATTAATTTTGATCCGGATATCGGGGATAGATTGAAAGTTATTTTTTTGCCTAATTACAGGGTGTCACTTGCAGAAAAAATATTCCCCGCAGCAGACCTCTCAGAACAGATTTCAACAGCAGGCAAGGAAGCCAGCGGTACAGGCAATATGAAATTCTCATTAAACGGAGCACTAACCATAGGTACTTATGACGGTGCCAATATAGAAATCGCAGAAGAAGTAGGAGATGAAAATATTTACATATTTGGTCTCAGGGTTGAAGGGGTAAAAGCACTACTTGCAAAAGGTTATAACCCGAGAGAATATTATGAAAAAAATCCAAATTTAAAAAAAGTCATTGATTTAATCTCTTGCGGTTTTTTTTGTTCGGAAAATCCAGGGTTATATAAACCATTAATCGATAATTTACTCAACGCCGATTATTATATGCATTTTGCCGATTTTAAAGATTATTGCGAAATGCAAAAAAAAGTCAGCGAGGATTATTTAAACAAGGATAAATGGACAAAAAAAGCTATTTTAAATGTTGCCAGGATGGGAAAATTTTCATCTGACAGAACGATTAATGAATATGCATCAGAAATATGGAAAGCCGAGCCAGTAAAAATTGACTTATAATTTATATATATTAAATAATTAAGGAGAAGAAATATTTATGAAAAAAACAATTACAATATTAATAGTTTTAATACTTGTTTCAGGCAATATATTCAGTGATGAAAGTCAAAATAAAAAGGGAGGATATGATTCTTTTTTTAAGGAAAATGTCGGCAAAGAAATAATCGTAAACCTTAATACAATTGATATTTCGATGTCAGGGACATTGCTTGAAGTCTATGATGACGGCATAATCCTGCAGACTTATTTTGATAAAATTTTTATCGCAAAAGCATCTATTGCCTATGCAAAGGTTAAGATAGCAATTAAGAAAAAATAATTATTATTTCTCTCTCAAAGCAACATTTATTTCTACTCTACCCAAGGAAGTCTCAATAGGCACAACAAGAGCTTCCATCTCTATATCGGATATTTCCATATTGTTGCCTGAAAAAATTGCGGGAGGTGTTACATCAAACCTGTACCCCATATCAGAGAGTTTTGTTACAGCTCTTCCTGTTATCATATTGCCCAGCTCGGTTATCGTTGCTTTTGCAAGCTCATCGAATTCAGTGATTTTTTCTTCATTCATTTTTGATACTATATTTAAAGCCGTGGCTTTACTCATATCAAACAAGACCCTGCCTTCTACCTGGCCTACCAATCCTACAATGACAGCTACATCCAGCACCGGCACAGCCTTGCTTCTTAAACTTATTTCCTTTCTTTCAACGTCAAGACCTAAAACCTCGTGCATAACACTTACAGATGATTCAACAAATGGATTAATATATTCAACTCTCATAACTACTCCTTTAAGACTTAATTACAGCTTCAATCCTTTCAAGGACTTTATTTCGATCAAGAGGCTTTATTATATAGTTTTTTGCTCCTGTGATTAAAGCCTTTTTAACCAGATCTTCCTTGCCTAGAGCTGTAATCATAACTACTTTGGCATTTTTATTGTATTCAATGATTTTTTCTAAAAGCGTAATGCCGTCCATTTTAGGCATGGTGATATCAAGGGTTACCAGATCAACATTATGGCTGTGAATTTTATATTTTTCAAGTCCTTCCTCGCCGTCTGTAGCCGAGTCAATAATCTCAAAATTTTCTGATGTAAGTATCTGCATCAACTGCTTTACAACAAAAACAGAATCATCAATAACCAATACTTTATATTTAGAGCCGTCACTTTTTAAACCAATAGATTTTTTCTCATCGCCCATATAATTCCTCTGAAAGTTGAACTTAAGAAAAGAATTTATATATATAATTTATAAATAATTATAATATTTTGCAATATATTTTTA
>CAZHHK010000134.1:0-7965 GCA_964531405.1 uncultured Spirochaetales bacterium
TTACTATAATGGCTTTGATGTATGAGAGGTCACGAGTTTGTTACGCCATCAAAATTTTTGAAACTGTCCCCCTATTTTTATATAATATTATCGATGATAATAAATTTAAAATCAAATTAAAAAAGTCTATTCATCGTGAGAAATTTTTAAATTTAAACATTTAACTTGAATAAATATTCAAATTTTTGTTAAAATATAATCATATCAGTTTATACTGTATTTCCTTATCATCTAAACTTAAATATTATGTTAATATTTATTATTTTATGCTTTTTAATAATTTAAAATAAAGCAATTTAAGTTTAATAGTCAGGCGGATGTAGGATAATTTAAAACTAACAATTAATAGTTTAAACTGATAAATAAAATAATCAAGGACTATCATTATGGTATTCTCAATTATCTTTATTGTTTTATTCTTTATAATTATGATTTTGGTAGGACTTTGGGGCATGAAAAAAACAACCACCCTTAGCGATTTCTTCCTCGGAGGTAGAAGTATCGGACCATGGGTTTCTGCAATGGCTTATGGTACTACTTATTTTTCTGCTGTAATGTTCATAGGGTTTGCCGGTAAACTAGGCTGGGGATACGGTCTTAATGTTATGTGGATCGCTTTGGGTAATGCAATAATTGGCGCTTTTCTCTCATGGATCGTACTAGGCAAACGGACAAGGCGAATGACTCAAAATTTAAATGTTATGACAATGCCAGAATTTTTGCATGAAAGGTATAATGCAAAATATTTTAAAATATTTGCAGCCATAGTAATATTCATATTTCTCCTACCCTACTCTGCTTCTGTCTTTAAAGGATTAAGTTATCTCTTTCAGATAAATTTTAATATCCCATATGAATGGGCTTTGCTGATAATAATATTAATAACCGGTATATATCTTGTCCTTGGAGGTTATTTTGCAATTACTATGACTGATTTTATACAGGGGTTTATCATGTTTATCGGTGCGATTGTAATGATTGCATTCTTATTATCAACACAAAAAGCTGGAGGGGTTGTTAATGCTATCTCAACAATTATTGCAGAATACCCAAAGCATGTACCTGCGGGAAAACAGCCTGGAATATTGCTCCTTCTATCATTAGTTTTCATGACATCATTTGGCACATGGGGGCTTCCTCAAATGGTGCAAAAATTTTATGCTATTAAAGATGAGAAATTTATTTTTAAAGCCGCAATTGTAACATCAATATTCGCCCTGGTAATAGCTTCATCTGCATATTTTAATGGAGCATTAACTCATATTTATTTTGATAAATACGATATTGCAATACCAAAAACAATAAATGCTAACTATTATGATTCAAATATTCTTATGAAAGCAAAATCGGATACAGAAAAAGAAATATTAAATAAATCATTCTTAAAGAATGAAAGTAAAAATGTATACATTCTAAATAATAACTTAAGCCAACAGGACAAGGATGACCTGCTTAAAGTAATAAAAGATGCCAAAATAGATAATTCATATATTTACGATACCTTAATACCTGATATGTTAAATAAAAATTTACCAGTAATATTAATGTCATTAATGCTTCTTCTTGTATTATCTGCTTCAATGTCAACTCTATCATCTCTTATTCTTGTTTCTGCTTCATCTATTGCTATTGATTTGTATAAAGGACACATAAATCCAAAACTCAAAAAAGAAAATTCGGTAATGATGATGAGGTTTTTAAGTGCTATATTTATTATTTTTTCATATTTTATTGCAACATATAAAATAACACTTATAATAACATTAATGTCATTATCATGGGGAGTAGTAGCAGGTACATTTATGGCAGCGTATATATATGGATTATACTGGAAAAAAACCACCAAAGGAGGTGCTTTTGCAGGTATGCTTACCGGATTTGTTCTTGGCATCACTTTATTTTTTGTCATGGGCGAAAAAAATGCTCCAATAGCATCTTCGATTGCTATAATAGTACCATTTATTGTTGTGCCTATTGTAAGTTTATTTACAAAATCACCAAAAGAAGAATTAATTAACAAAGCATTCGAAGGAATTTCTAAAGATTAAAAAGATACCATTGACAATTTTAAAGATTTTTGATTAATATACAGCAATTGTCGGTTAGTGTAATGGTAGCACCCAAGATTCTGGCTCTTGTTGTGAGGGTTCGAATCCTTCACCGACAGAAATATGGGGCTGTCTAAAAAGTCAAATGTTTTAATGATATAGTGTTATTTTATAATAATTTAATACAAAAATAATGCTTACATGGAAACATAGGTAGCTAAAAATCATCTCTTGTTTCCCAGACTTTTTAGACAGCCCCATTTTTATTTAATAAAAATAAATTATTTTTATCTATATTATTAAAGATATAATATCAGACTTTTTAATCCCGGTAAATTTTTAATTCGCATTTTTTTTTGCTTCAGGTAGTAAGAATTAATCAAACGATAATGATTATAAAGATGTAATAATGCTAAAAAAAATTACCACCTAATAACTGGCATTTAATAAATAGAGATTGTATAAGAAATCGAAAACCTATCGATATTCGCCAATTTAGCTAAATTTAACATTAATAAAAAACTACTCGTTATGAATTTAACAAATCCTGATAATTTCAAAAAATAATTTTCGTAATAACTCAAGTTATATGTTTTACTTAAAATTTTTATTGTAAAAATATATTATTTTTGTTAAAATAATGATATCAATCGTAAAAGGGAATTTACAAATAATAAAATACTAGCATAATATAGATTATGTAATATTTTATTTATACAAATTTATAAAATCTATATACTATACATTTCCATATATAAAAAATGTTATGCATCAATTTATAAAGCATAAAAAGTTAGGCTAAAAAAATGGATGACAATGAAATTAGTAAAATAAGAGAAAGATTAAAGCTTTATACTCTCACAAATGAAGAAATCGAAGAAGAATTTAATAAATTTAAAAATGCCGGCGGTGAATTATTACTAAACAAAAAAAAAGGAGTACTTTATAAAAAGCTCAATAAACACGAAAATAATAAAAATGCATCGGTTAATAATGCTAAATCAAATTTTGTAACTCAACCATTAATAAAACAGGCGATAAAACCTGATAAGCCAAAGAATAAAAAATCTAAAAATAATTATTTTAAATTTATAAACAATTTAAAAATCGATTTATTTGCAGTAAAAAATAAAACAAAAGTAAAAACTGGATTCGATATTATACGATCATTACTCTCTATTTTTTCATATAAAATTTCTGACTATGTCAATAATAAATTTATAGATACTATTCATATAGATATACTTCAGCCTCTTAATGATATTAGTTTTATAGCAAAAGAATTAATGAAAATTACTAATAAAGAACTATTAAAAAATCCTGAAATTATATATCTTTTAAAAGTCTTTGAATGTTTAAATGCAATAGACACCCTGGCTGTAACTTCATATCTTGCAACCCTTGAAAGCAAAACATCGCCCCCTTATAAATACTACGAAATTTCACCGATTTTAAAAAATTTATATGTACCTTTGGTAAAACTCGATAAAGCCTATAAAACTAATCAAATAAAGACATGTCTTATTTTTTTATCAAAAATGATGAAAGATAAATCCAGATTGATTGCTACATTTAATGATATGATAGATAAATATTTTAATATCTTAAAAAAAGCTCTTTATGTCATTCTATTAAAGGATATGGGAGGAATATTTTATGAATTCGATAATGATAGTCCACAGTTTAGGACTAAGCAATTAAGATATTTTAATCTCACTGAAGACGATATTTTAGAAGGCTCACTAAACGAATTTATAGAAAAACATAACTTGAAATATAATGATAAAGAAAATGAGGAAGAAATAGAAGAGCTTGATGAATATAATCCATACGCAGAGTTACCTTCTAAATATAATGATATTCTTGAAATACTAAACGAATTTTTCCCTTCATGTATTTTTGAACTAAAATATAAACAGAACAATTTTGATAAATCAAGTGCGAATAAAATAGAATCAAAATTCGACATCCGTCAGATCTCTAGTTTTACAGACATCTTCAGATATTTCTATTCACCTAACGATATAACAAACTATATACTTGATGACAGATTCCTCCATTTTTCACGATTTTATCCGCTATCTCAATTAATAGTTTTTTTACTTATGATAGTTGATTTATTCAGCGGTTTAGTAAATATAAATTATTCAAAAGATGCTACAACAATGCAAAATGATGAGCAGATACACTATGCTATTTTCTTTAAAAATATTTTAAATGAATTAGTAATTTTGCATAAATTTACCATTAGTAAAATCGGTGATATAATAAGAGACATAAGCCTGTCGTACTCGGACAACAGTGAATATTTAAAAACGAGTTCATTTGAATTGTATCTTGACGAAATGACGATTTTTTTAAAAAATAATTATTTACCGCAAATAGAATTCAATAAAACAATAAACGGACTAAGCATATACGATCAAAAATTTGTAAAATATGATGCAAAAAAGACTTTATTCATCGATCCATTTTATATTATTGTAAAAAAATTAAAAAATGCTGTTGATGAAATTTGCACAAACATAGACAAAAGAAATAAAAATCAAAATAAGATTATTTCACCGAAAGATCTTGAATCAATCTTTAAAGAAGGACCGACTTTCAATCAAAAAAGTACTTTTTATCAAGGATTTAAATCGGTATTTATAAAAACAGATTATGACGGCACTAAACTTGTAACAAAAGATCAAAGGACATTATACAATTATTTATTTTTTGTACAAAAATTTATTGATCTTATAAATTTCATTGTTAATTCTAACAAAAGTTATTTATTAAATTATGCATACCCTTCAATATTAAGAGCTCAGCCAAACAAACTTTTAAGAGTCATCGATGAAGGTACTAATAGTCTTGCCGTTCAGTCAAAAAATATATTTCTTTCCCCTATAATTAAACAAAGATTGCAGGAAAAACAGGAATTGATCCTTGAAAATATAAAATTAAAAGAAGAAATAGAAAAATCAAAAATACATACAACAAGCGGGGTATTTTCAAAAAAATATTTCCTTGATTATTTTCCTAAACTCATTGAAGAATCAAAAAATGAAAACAAAAAATTATCACTATTGATTATGGATCTTGATAATTTTAAAAGCCTAAATGATTCTGCAGGACATAAATTCGGAGACTTTGTCCTCGAAAATGTCGGTAGGATGCTTAAAGACATTTTAAGAAAAGACGACCTTATAACTAATTATAAAGGAGAAACAAAGAATCTATCTCTCAATAAATTCGCATCGTGCTTCGGCGGAGATGAATTTGTGCTGCTTTTAACCCATACCGATATAAAAAATGCAAAAATAGTTGCTGAACGTATCCTGGATGAACTTAATAACAATGTCAACTTTATCATAAATAAAGAATATCAAAATAAACTTTTATTAAAACTCAATAATAAAGAAATAAATCAATCTCTTTATGAAAAATTGTCAATGATAAAGTATTCAATGGGAGCAAGCATTGGACTTGCTGAACTTGATAATGATTTTACCGAAGACAAATTTTTTGATTATGCCGATACAGGCGTATATGCATCAAAAATGAATGGCAAAAATTCTTTCAGCCTTTATGATAAACAAAACGGTTATAAAGTATACAAAAAAGTTAATAATGTCTGGAATGAAAATATTTATTCGTACGAAGATGTTAAATCATGGCAGGCAAAAAACGATAGTAAAAATTTATAAAAATTATATTATTAAGTATCTTTTCTGTGTAATACAAGGTATATTTTGATAATTTTACCTCCGTCCCTCACCCCCGCGCGATCTTTATCTCATCATCGGTCAAACCGTAGAGCCTGTAAACCAGATCATCTATCTGTTTGTCAATGTTATCGATCCTCTGCTGCATTATCCTGCATATGTGCCATCTGTCTTATCTTTTTTGTATGATAAGTATTAGTCAGATATCCAATTACTTAATTTTTAATTCTTTTTTTAAATCTTGATGCTTTACCCATTTTTTATTCTGTTTTTTGATTTTTACTGCATTTAAATAATCTATTTTATCATCTTCAACATCTTTTAATCTTTTATACTCTATATAATCCAGAATTACAGCTATTGGTTTATTGTCTTTTTTAATTATTTGAGTTTTAATCATTATAAGCCCCCTGTCTATGTTTTATTTCATAAATATATAAAATGTTATTATCCTCATCAAAAATGATCCTGTAATTTCCAAGCCTTAATCTCTTAAATTCACCAAAATTACCTTTTAGAAATTTAATATCATAATTTCCAACCGGATCAGAAGCATATTTTTCAATTGCATTAATAATCATTTTAGCACTTTTTTTATCACCTTTGGAGATTTTTTTCAAACTTTTTGCGGCTTTTTCTGAGTATAATATCTGCATCATCTCTCACCCTCAATGATCTTTATCTCATCATCAGTCAAACCGTAGAGCCTGTAAACCAGATCATCTATCTGTTTGTCGATGTTATCTATCCTCTGCTGCATTATCCTGCATGTGTACTCGTCTGTCGTGTCTTTTTTTGCATGGTATTCTTTTTGAGCCTCAAGCATCTGATCAACGAGGGAAACGAGCAGGTCGTGGGATTGTTTGTTACTGTCATTAATTTTTGGTAATGGGATTTCATCAAGAAATGTTTTTGAAATATTAACAGTCAAATTTGATGAATTAGTAAAATTTTTTGTATAATAAAAATTAATTAATTTTGAATTTAATAATCCGCATATTAATTCATATGAATAATTATTTATATATTCTTCTTTAATCAACAATAAGTTTGTTGAAGCAAAAGTATAATATTTTTCAGTATCTATTGTACATACTAAAGGCCTTGAACCTCCACTAATTCTTTGAATGATTATTTTTTTTGAACTTTCCCAAACATAATCAGGTCTTGCTCTATGTAATTTATTTCTGTCAAATAATATATATCTTGAATTAAAATTGATCAAATATCTTTTTATATCCTTTCCTTCTAAAAATGGTTTACATTTTTCATTTATTTTTTCTTTAAAAATATAATCTTTGCTTGCTACAATTCCTTCTATTATATCTTTAGTAATATTTTTTAAATAGGTACTATTCTTGTTCATTTTTCCAAATATTTCACTTTCATCATCACTTACAAATAAACTGATAGCATAGCTTACATTATTAATAATATTATCTTGTGATATATAATTAATTTTGTTCAAATTAATACAATTATCATTTTTGTAATTTGCATCTATTATTTTAATTTTATTATTATTTTTATATTTACCAAGATTAATAATAATTGTAGGAGCAGTAACACCTTCAAAGACGCCTTCTTTTAAATCTACAATCTCTAATATTGATGTATTTTTTATTAAATATGCTCTTGTAGTATCATAAGTAGTAGTTCTTAATAGACCATTTGGAATGATAAATGAAACAAAGCCATTACTATTTATAATTTTCGTTGCCTTCAATAAAAACAATATATAAAGATTAATTTTTCCAGATTGATTTTTTCTTGAATTATCATCTTTTGTAATATTAAATTTTTCCCAATAATAAATTTTTGCTTCTTCTCCCCAATCAACATCCCTAGTAAATACATACGGCGGATTACCGATCACACAATCAAAACCCCGACTGCTTTTATCGTCCGTGATGCAGTCGGGACTTGCGCCTCCTTGTGCATCGCCGCCTGTGTTGTATTCATAGTTGTCCCATTTAGTAAAAGGCTCAACTATTGTTTGTATAAGTTTGTTAGTATCATTACCAAGGGTTTTATCAGGATGTTTCAAAGGGTTATTGTTTACATACTCGATAGCATTAAATAAGTGTTTTTCATCTTCAAGGAAGGAGTCATTGAATGACTTTGCCCATAAATGCATTTGTCTGCCTTCACCCTGAACCGTACCCTCTCTTTGAACCGTACCCTTAAGGGTACGGTTCAAAGAGAGG
>CAZHHK010000135.1:0-7849 GCA_964531405.1 uncultured Spirochaetales bacterium
AATTTAAATTATTCACTTTAGAAGTGATTAATATATCTATTATACGAGGGAGAATAAATAATGAAAATCTCAATTGTTTATCATTCACAAAGTGAAAATACAAAAAAGTTGGCTGAAATTATTTCTAAAGGAGTACAGCTTTCAGGAAATATCGAAGTTAAAGTCATGAGCATTGATAAAATCAATGAAAAATTCATAAATGATTCTAAAGCTGTAATATTCGGCAGTCCGACATACTCAGGTTCGTTGTCGTGGCAAATGAAAAAATGGTTTGATACAACAAGTGTACAACTGGAGGGTAAAATCGGCGGTGTTTTTGCTACAGAAAATTATATTGGTGGTGGAGCGGACAACGCAGAACTTTCTATGATCGGCTGCATTCTTATCAGGGGAATGCTTGCATATTCAGGAGGCTTTACAAAAGGGGATCCGATGACTCATTTTGGTGCGGTTGCCATTAAGGATGGCGATGAATCCCAGAGAGAAAGAGCGTTGCTCTTTGGGAAAAGAATAGCTGAAAAAGCCGTCGAGCTTTTTAAGTAAAAAAGTATAAAGGATTTTAATATCACAAAACGGAGACACAACACTCATTTTTAGTTGACAAATTTAAATAAACATACATAAAATAACACTGTATTATCACAGGCTTTTCCCTTTTGAGATATCCCCATTTTAATACAATATCTAAAAAAATCATAAGACGTAAAATAGTCTTCAGTATAAAAAAAAAGAGTCCAAAAGGACACACCTCTTGGACAATTTAAGCAATTAATAGTATCATTGGAGGGTAATTTGAACTATTGCTTAATTTTATTATCGGTAAATCTCAAGTTGTCTTTAACATTTTTTTTAAACATTTTGTGTAAAAATCTGTAAGATTTATTATAGACTTGTATAACATTCTTGTTTTTATCCATGCGGATGATTTTTCATCATCACTGTATTCAATGTTTTCCATGATCGACAACAATATGTCTTGAGCGGATGATGAAATAACATTTGAGACTTCGTGTATTTCTTCATCGTTAATAAGTTTTTTTTCAAGGCTGTCTATAGTTTTTATATTCGATGGATTTATCTCTCCGTTTTCAGGAATAAGGCTTACTATTTTTTTACATATCTCCTTTATATCACCTGATTTTGAAAGGATTAAATCAACCTTGCTATTGATTCTTTCAAAATCAGGCTTTATCGTTTCATTAATCAGATGTTGCTTATTTTTTAAAAATACAGATTTTGTATCATCATTAATTCTTGGCAAATCATCAATATTTAATATTTGTGCGCCCTCAAGTTTTGCCTGTCCTAAATCAGGGATAAAAACTTTGGCATTTGTGTTTGGTATTTCCCTGTCAAACCATTTTTTAAAGAGATACATTTTTTGATCTGTATAAACAACATCCCCCCTCGTTGATTCGAGAGGTTTCATATTAACATGTGCCATGTACTTATATGACATTAATTCAGCTGAATTAAAATAATTAGCTTGCTTTAAAAAATTTGATTCAAAATATGCCCCTTTAAAATGTGTCATCCTGTTTGGGAATGACAAATCAAGTCCGAGGAGAATTATATTTGTAGACCCTATAATTCGTGCAACATCAAAAGCTGTTGTAGCAACAGATCCTCCTGCAGCAAGCGTACCACGATTATTATTATCCGGCTCAAAATATGAAGCAATAGGAAATATCGATGATCCAACAAAATAATTATTTACGTCTGCTAGATTAAAGACTTTGTGATATGCATTGCAGTTTGTAACTATAATAGACTGTGATAAATCTTCATCTTCGAGATATTTATAATTCCAGTATTGCGGGTCTACAGTAACAATTATATCAGGAATTATTTCATGCTTTTTTAAAAATTTATAAGGTGTGTCAACAGAAATAATAACAGCCCCGTCTTTAATCGATTTAATAAATGGGATTAATGAATTTAGTGTTGGACCTGCTGCAATCACAGCTGCAAGTGTGTTTTTGCCTATGCCATTAAGATTTTTAACATGCTTTGACTGAATAATTTTTTTTAAGTTGTATATGTAATTTTTAGTCCAGAGCTTCTGAAAATTGCAGAAAGTTGCAGTGTTCATATCCTTACGGTCAAGGACATAACCTATATAATTCTGCGCTGATTTATAATAATCTTCATGAATGGTATACGATGGCCTATGATAATAATATCTTATTCTTTTAGTCGGTATCGTTTGTATGAAACTTCCAATAACTTCTTTTTCGGTATCAAGAAATATTTTAAAATGATCATTGTTGAATAAATCCGACCAGTCAAAAAACTTTAATGATGTCAAAAAAAGCTTAATATCTTTTTCAATATAGATGATATATGGTAAAACTTTATTTTTATTATTTTTTATTATTCTTTCAAATATTATTCGTGTAACGTATCCCAATCCAGAGCCAAATAGTATAATAACATCAAGAAGCTCCTTATCTATCAAAAGCATATCAACGATGCGGTTTGCTTCTTTTAAAGGATCATAAGCTGAATGCATATAGATGTTATTAATCTTTAATGTTGTTTCGCCGTTTCTTGCCTTTTCGATTTCGTATAATGAATCTTTATAGTTATTGAAGATGTCTTTGATTTGCTTGAGGCAATCTAAATTTTTTTCAAGATAATTCTGCATTTCTCTTTTAAAATATTATAAATCGGTATTTATTGCAATAATTATTTATTAAGCTTATTCTTCAAAAACATTAGCTTGCCGCCGGCAATGATTATATCAATATCCTGTTTTGATAATTCCATTTTTAATGGTATTTCTTTATTGTTTACCACTGCTTTTATTTGAGAATTATTCATTAATGATTTTTTTATACCGAGTATCGATATTTTATCTGACTGACTGATTAAATCATAATCCGCAGGATTTTCAAATGTTAAAGGAATAATCCCAAAATTTATGAGATTAGCCTTGTGAATTCTTGCAAATGATTTTGCAATAACACAGATTATCCCGAGATATCTTGGAGCTAATGCGGCATGCTCTCTTGATGAGCCCTGCCCGTAGTTGTCTCCGCCGATAATTATTCCTGTTCCTGCTTTTTTAGCCCTGCTGTAAAATTGTGAATCTATCTGACCAAATGTAAACTCGCTTATCTTTGGAATATCAGATCTGTAAGGTAATACATTCGCACCAGCAGGAAGAATATGATCTGTCGTAATATTATCACCAGTTTTAATTACTACCTCTGCATTAATATCATCGGATAACGCTGGAGTTTCAGGTAACGGCTTTATACCAGGTCCTCTTTTTATCTGTATGCTCTCCGGTTTATCACTAGGCTTTATTATCATCCTATCATCAATTTCGATATTGTCAGGGAATTTAAAATCTATTTTTTGGTTTAATGTTGTCGGATCGGTTATACATCCTTTTACTGCCGAAGCAATGGCAGTTTCAGGGCTTACCAGATAAACGCCTGCATCACCTGTACCGCTTCTTCCTTTAAAATTGCGGTTGAATGTCCTTAATGAAACACCACCTGAATTTGGAGCCTGCCCCATACCAATACATGGTCCGCAGGTTGTTTCAAGAATCCTTGCTCCACCATCTATGAGTTTTGCAAGTGTGCCGTCTTTTGATATCATCGATAAGACCTGTCTAGAGCCCGGAGAAATCACAAGAGAAACATTATCCGCCACTTTATTATTTTCCAAAACCTTGCCTACTATCCACAAATCCCTGTAACTTGAGTTTGTACAACTGCCAATCGCAACCTGATCAAGCGGCTGTCCCTGCAATTTTGATACTTCTATAACATTGTCAGGTGAATGAGGAGCAGCTGCATAAGGTACTATCTTTGAAAGATCGATTTCAATCGTTTCATCGTATTCTGCACCATCGTCGGCTTTTAACTCTGTATAATCTTTTTCTCTTTTTTGAAGTTTTAAAAAACTTAAAGTTGTTTCGTCTGACGGAAAGATTGATGTTGTTGCTCCAAGCTCTGCACCCATGTTGGTAATTGTAGCTCTTTCCGGGACACTTAATGTTTTTACTCCATCACCGGTATATTCAAAAACAGCTCCGACTCCGCCTTTAACGGTTTTTACTTTTAATATATATAAAATTACATCCTTGGCTGAAACCCATGGCTTTAATTTCCCGGTTAGTTTTACCTGTATTACTTTAGGCACTTTAAGAAAAAAAGGTTCACCTGCCATAGCAACCGCAATATCAAGTCCCCCTGCGCCGATTGCGATCATTCCCATGCCGCCTGCAGTTGGAGTATGGGAGTCAGATCCCAGAAGAGTTTCACCAGGTTTTGCAAATCTTTCAAGATGTACCTGATGACAGATACCGTTACCTGGTCTTGAAAAATATATTCCATATTTACCTGCTACTGACTGAAGGTACTGATGATCGTCCATGTTGCGGCAGTCTGTCTGCAATGTGTTGTGATCGACATAGCTTACAGACAATTTTGTTTTTACTTTTGGGATTCCTATGGCTTCAAATTGAAGGTAAGCCAGAGTCCCTGTAGCATCCTGAGTCAATGTATTGTCAATCTTAATTCCAATTTCTTCGCCTTTTTTATAAACACCTTCAACAAGATGACTTTCTAAAATCTTTTGCGTTAATGTCTTCTTCATTCTTTAATCCTTTAGTTTATTAAATTGAATAAGCTTAGAATAATTGATAGATATATTACACGATTTATAATAATTTGTAAATAATCTTAAAAATCTTGTCCCTCGATAAATTCCAATTTTAAAAAATAAAACTTAATGCTATTATTAGTGGGATACCATGTCTATTAATTTATCACCTTTTGATATAACAAAAATTATTATTAAGGAATAATTAATGAAAATACTAGCAGCATGCCAGAGAGGTTATGAAGAATTCTTAAAAAAGGAACTCGTTGATTTACGTAATATTAAAGTTAATGTCACTGGTGATTCTTTTTTAATCTGTAACGGCGAAATCAATCAATCAGTTTTTGCACATTACATGGCATACCGCCCTGTAGAAATAAAAGAAGATTCTGTTAATCAGATCGGAGGGGCAATCTATGATTATTTTTTCAAAGAAAATAAAGACAAAAGAATAGAATCATCATGGCCTTGTGTTTTCTTAAACTCAAAAGATATCGAAGGATTATCCAGAAGAGCATCATCTATAAATGATTCATTCAAAAATATAATAAAAAAAAGAATGTCAAGGGTTTCAAAACTTGCAGTTTACAACAGTTTACAAGAATCAAATTATTATGAAGGATTACTGGTTTTTGTAAATGATTTTAAAAAAGCTTATGTTGCGACCGATTTTATATTCAACGGGCAGCGGCGTATGGCGGACAATCCAGATGCACCATCCAGATCATTTTTAAAAGTCGAGGAAGCTTATTCGATTTTAAAGCAAAAACCAAATAATTCGGATATCGTTGTTGATCTTGGAGCCAGTCCTGGAGGCTGGAGCTACAGCGCTTACCTTAACGGCGCAACGGTTTACTCAGTTGACAATGGAGAATTAAAAGGCGGAGCAAAAAATAATCCTAAAATTATTCACTATAAAACTGATGCTTTTAAGTTTATGCCGGATAAAAGAGTCGACTGGCTGTTTTGCGATATAGTTGAAGAGCCCCACCATGTTTTAAAACTGATTGAAGAATGGGTGAGGAGAAAACTCTGCAGGTTTTTTATAGTTAACCTTAAATTTGGTCATGCCGATGTTATGAACCTTATTAAAAATATTGAAAACAGCGATTCAATATTAAAACAAAATACAAGCTTTTTTAAATTGATTCATCTTTTTCATGACAGAGATGAAGTAACATTAACCGGGATTGTGAAATAGATTTTAATGATATTACCCCAGTAAGTTTTTAAAAAGTAAATATATAATTTCATTTAACTAATAGCAAATCCATATTTTATGATGAAATATATAATAACAATTATTTACAATTGAAGGGGTTATCTAAAAAGTCACAACTTTGTTATTTTTAGACAACCCCGTTACTAATAAATTTTCTGAGGATATAATCTAATTAATAATACCTCTGCCTAAACCTTTAACCAATTGTTTTTGCAAGAATGCAAAAATTATTATAAGAGGCAAAGTCACTAAAAGACAGGTTGCAAAATATTCAGAGTAACTGGAGAATGTCGCGCCTGTAAAAATACCTACCGACAATGTGCGTTTTTCGGGTCCGGTCAAAGTGAATGCGAATAATATTTCGTTCCATGAAATTACAAAAGAATAAATTGCCACCGATATTATGCCGGGCAATGCCGTTGGCAGAATTACCTTTATTATAGCCTGTAATCTTGTACATCCGTCTATTTGAGCCTGTTCATCAAGATATTTTGGTATATTTGCAAAATAATTCTTAAGCATTAAGATACAAAAAGGCAACGCAAAAGAGCAGTATGTAATTATCAAACCATGATAAGTATTCCTCATAGGTATACCGATTGTTCTTTTTATCATGAGAAATATTACAAAATACGGGACAACAAAGGCAATACTTGGGAACATCTGTGTTGCGTAAACGGTAAGTTCAAATTGCTTTTTCCATTTAAAATTTATTCTTGATAATGCATAGGCTACTAGGACACTTATTGCAATCGACAGCAAAGTAGTGCCAGTAGAAATAATCAAGCTATTTAGGAAAAACAATCTGGTTTTCTCGTTTCTAAAAACATCCCTGTAACCGTTTATGGTAAAATTCCTGTATTGATGTCTGTAATCATCCTTTTTGTCAATTGTATAATAATATTGAACAGGAACTCTTTTGAATGAATTGTCGATTATTACAAGGTATGGCACAATTATTGATAATGCTATTATAATTGCAATTAAATATTTAAAAATGTTTTTTGAAATTTTCATAAATAAGCTATTCATTGGCCTGTCCTTTTCTATTTAAAATTAAGAAATAAGTTAATATTAAAATTATTATCATCAATACTATCGAAACTGCTGAGCCAAGCCCGAAATTAATATTACCTGTGAGTATATTGGAAATAAAAATTGACGGTATTATCGTATCATTGACTACTGCTGCACCACCATTTAACATTACAGCAAAATTATTGTAACTATGCACCATCCAAATTGATTCTATCAAAAGCAGAGTGCTTGTTATCGGCAGTAAAAGAGGGATAGTAATTTTAAAAAATTTCTGGATTGAGTTTGCTCCGTCTATACTTGCAGCTTCATATAATTCCGGATGAATTCCTTGGAGTCCTGCATAGAGGATAAAAGCCATAAAGGGCCATGTTTTCCAGATTGTTGCTATTACAACCGGAATAAACTGCATCTGCCCGACCAGCCAAACAATAGGCTTATTTATTATCCCGATCTTGTATAATATTCCATTGATGATGCCATAGTCAGTCTGAAACATAAAAGCCCAGACTCCGTAAATAACAGAATCCATACTAAAGTACGGCAGTAAAATTAAAGCTATCAATATACCTTTTCCAATAAATTTTCTGTTTAAAAATACACTTACCCCCAGTGCAATTATGTAGCTAATTGACACAACCAGTACACCGAAAACAAAAATATTTCTCAATGATTTTAAGAATGTTTTGCCTATATCAAACCTGTCAGAAAATAATTCCAGATAATTGAATAACCCTGCAAATGGGGCACTTGTAAATTTTGACAAATTAAAGATATCGAGTTTCAAGAAGCTTATATATAAAGCCATTATTATTGGAATTAAAAAAACAAATACCAGCATCATAATAGCCGGCAGTAAAAAGTACATCGCCAGTTTACTGTTTTTTCTTTCTATAAGTTTTTGATTTTTCAAATCTAACTCCTCGTATAATAGATATATTAATCACTTCTAAAGTGAATAATTTAAATTAA
>CAZHHK010000136.1:0-7730 GCA_964531405.1 uncultured Spirochaetales bacterium
TAGAAGATACATGGTATGGTAAATTCAGGTACAATTACGGATAATCATATTTTATTATTTAGTGGAGTTCTCACAAATATTAGTAAGAAAGATTTGGCAATTTGGTCTTTTCTATCTGTATTAACTATCTACCCGAATATTACTCCTGGTTCAATAAAAGAACTATTATTGACTGGAGATCCTAATGGCAGCCTCTGGACAATTCCTATTGAGATACAGTTCTATCTGGTTATCCCATTACTATTTATTCTCCTGAAAAAATTTAAACCGGCAACTGGTAATCTTTTTATAGTTCTTTTAATTGTATTATCTGCTCTGTTTAACTACTGCAGAAAAATCTGGGCAGTCGATTATTTAAATCCAATTTTCTGGAAATTTATCGCCTGTAGTGTTCTTCCCTTCTTCTGGAATTTTGGTTTAGGAATGCTATTATTTCTGAATTGGAATAGGCTTCAAAAATATTTTGCAGGTAAAGTATTATTATGGATTTGTATTTATACAGCTGTTATCCTCTTATCTATATTTTTAATTGATCAAACCGGGAACGAATTTTATTTATGGAATTTTATTTGTATGATCTTGTTATCCTGCCTTGTTATTTCATTCGCATATTCTTATACAAATCTTAGTAGTTTTCTAAAAAGAAATGATATTTCGTATGGGGTATATATTTATCATATGCCAATATCAAATTTATTTATCCTTCAGTTCGGTATAGGAACAATTAATAACCTTACTTTCTTTTTACTGATATTGGCAATTATTTATATTCTAAGTTATTTTTCCTGGAAATATATAGAGTCCCCAGCCTTAAGTTTGAAAAAATATAGATAGTAGATACGTATAATTATGAATCAATTAACCCAACAATTAAAATCTGGTGATATGGAGATTTTAGAGGTACCGTTTCCATTATTGAATGGAGGTCAGGTGCTTGTCCGTAACTATTATTCAGTGATTAGTGCTGGTACGGAAGGTAAAACAGTTTCGGATGCGCGTAAGGGTTATCTGGCAAAAGCAAAGTCCAGGCAAAAAGAGGTCAGGATGGTAATTGATCTGATCAAATCGGAAGGTATAAAAAAAGCGTATGATTTGGTTATGAATAAACTGGAAGCTCCTTCGCCTCTGGGATACAGTTGTGCAGGTGAAGTAATTGCTGTCGGTGACGATATACATGATCTAAAGGTGGGAGATAAGGTTGCTTGTGGTGGAAATGGAGCATACCACGCCGAGGTTGTAGCAATCAACCGAAATTTATGCGTTAAAATACCTGATGGAGTTGATTTACGTTACGCTGCATTTTCGACTATAGCTGCAATTGCTATACAGGGTATCAGACAAGCTGAACTACGTTTTGGCGAAAATTGCACTGTTGTGGGTCTTGGATTAATTGGGATGCTTACACTTCAACTATTAAAAGCAGCAGGAATCAGAACAATAGCAGTTGATATTAATGAAATTCTAGTTAAAAAAGCACTTGAAACAGGCGCTGATATTGCCTTTTGCAGGCAACAGGAAGGTATTATCAAGGCGATTATCGATTTCACCGATGGTTATGGGACAGATGCAGTAATTATTACAGCAGCGACCAACTCTAATGATCCTGTAGAATTTGCTGGCGAGATATCCCGTAAAAAAGGCAAGGTGGTAATTGTTGGAGCTGTACCCACCGGTTTTTCGCGTCCCAACTATTACAAAAAGGAACTGGAACTTAAAATGTCTTCCAGTTATGGCCCGGGACGATATGATCCAGTCTATGAAGAAAAAGGAATAGATTATCCTGTTGGTTATGTAAGATTTACTGAAAATCGTAATATGCAATCCTTCCTTGATTTATGTGCCAGCGGGAAGATAAATATGGAACCATTAATTACTCATTCCTTTGAACTTTTCGAAGCCCCCTCAGCATATGATTTAATCCTTAGCCGTAAGGAATTTCTCCTAGGGATTTTAATAAAATATAATACGGGCAATGAATTAAAAAGTCAGGTCATTCTGAAAGAAAATCCGGTGATATCTGATAAAGCAACTAATATTGGATTTATAGGAGCCGGTAATTTTGCACAAAATGCTGTATTACCACGCCTTAAGGGTAAATGTAACTTCATTGGGATTGTTAGCGCTGAAGGAAATATGTCGCGGTATGTTGCTCAAAAATATGGATTTGCATATTGCTCTGATTCACCAGAAAAATTAATGGCGGATCCGGATATAGGGACATTATTCATTTTAACACGACATGATACACATGCACACTATGTGGTTAAAGGCTTAAATTCAGGAAAGAATATTTATATTGAGAAACCGTTGGCAATGAATTTTGAAGAGCTGGAACAAGTGAAAAAAGCTTATGAAGAATCAGGAAAAGGCTTAATGTTAGGTTTCAATCGCCGGTTCTCTCCACTCACAATTAAAGTGATGTCATTATTGGGAAAGGGGTTTAAAAAATCGATCAGTATACGTGTTAATGCAGGAATGGTTCCGCCTGATCATTGGGTACACGATCCTAAAATAGGTGGTGGTCGTATTATTGGTGAGGTTTGTCATTTCATCGATTTGGCATATTTTATAGCAGGCAGCAGAGCGAAAAATATTCAGGCATTTGCTCTTTCAGATAATCCAATGTTGAACGATACGGTTTCTGTGAATATTCAATTTGAAAACGGCAGTATCGCAAACATTAGCTACTATTCAAATGGTAACAAAAATTTACCAAAAGAACGAATTGAAGTTTTTTCGAATGGCAACATTTACACTATTGATGATTTTAAATCGTTAACTATATTTTCCAATAAGGGTATAAAAAAAATCAAATTAAACGCGCAGGATAAAGGACATTCAGCGAGCTTTGAAAAAGTAATACATACCTTGTCATCGGGAAACATATTCCCTATTAAATTCGAAGATATATATCATAGTACATTACTCACACTAGAGGCGGTAAAATCGATTAAAGAAAACCGTGTTATTGAGATTCAGGATTAATGGAAAATCTGTTGAATACATCATTAAAAAAACTATTGCGGTACTCAGAAGAACAGAATTTTCTGGGATATGATCCTTATGATATTCTGAATTCGAAAATCAACTTTAAAGTTTTCGGTAAATGGGCACCGGTAATAGCAATACAGATAAGTAAGCGAAATCCGGTCAATATCAGACCTATTTTAGGGATAAAAAAAGAATATAATCCAAAAGGATTAGGATTGCTGTTGAATGCATATTCAGTCCTATATAAAAAAACAGGAGAGGCGCGCTATCTTGAAAAGGCCGATTTTTTATTTGAGTGGTTGAAAAACAACTATAGCAAAGGATATTCAGGGTATGCATGGGGATATAATTTTGATTGGGCCAGTCCTGGTAGTTATCACACAAAATATATTCCTTCGGTAGTTGTCACATCTTTTGTGGTCGATGGAATTTTCGAATATTACAGGGCAACTGATAAAAAGGAAGCAGGGGAAATTATTTCGAGTGCCGCCAGGTACATAAACATAGATATTCCGGTTATTGAACTAGAGGAAGGAATTTCTTTTTCATACACTCATTTATCCAAAGGTTGCTGCTATAATGCAAGCCTCCTTGCAGCCGAGGTGCTGGCCAAAACAGACTTTATTGAAGGAACGAATACAAATCGTGAGTTGATCGAGAAAGCGGTTAAATTTGTTCTTTCCAGACAGAAATCCGACGGATCCTGGTATTATAGCTACGATCCTAAGAAAAAGACAGAACGAAAACAGATCGATTTTCATCAAGGATTTATCCTGGTTTCATTATATAATATACGCAATCTCTCCGATGTTTTAAAAGATGAAATAAATAAGGCATTATATCGTGGACTGGATTTTTATAAGAATAATCAGTTTAGCCCAGACGGGCGTTCACTATGGCGTTTACCAAATATTTGGCCTGTGGATATTCATAACCAGAGTCAGGGGATAATAACCTTTTCTAAATTAAACGAATTTAATCCCGAGTATAAGGATTTCGCAAGTACAATTGCCCGATGGACAATTAACAACATGCAATCGAAAAAGGGATACTTCTACTATAAGAAAAATTGTTTCTTTACGAATAAAATTTCGTATATGAGATGGAATCAGGCATGGATGATGCTTGCCTTAGCAGATTTAGTTAATACTAATGAATAATACTGTTCCAGGAGCCATAATAATCGAAGGACATATACAGGGTTTATCCAATGCTCGTTCGTTGGGCGAGATAGGTGTGCCGGTATATATCATAGATAAAACTAATTGTATTGCAAGATATTCGAAGTTTTGCAGGAAATTTTTCAGATGCCCGGATTATATTAAAGATGAATTTGCCGATTTTCTCATTGAACTTGCCAAAGCTGAAAATATTAATGGTTGGGTCCTCATCCCTTCCAACGATCATGCTGTATTTACCATTTCAAAGAATAAAAAAGACCTTGAACAATACTACAAAATAATTTCTCCTGACTATGGGATCCTGGAAAATATCTATGATAAATCACGTTTACTGAGTATTGCTAAAAACTGTAATATTCCCATCCCCCTGACTCAATATTTTAAGACACCTGATGACAGCGTTAATGCTGAACTGCGGTTTCCTGTTCTTACAAAAGGAAAATACGGCTTGTCATTTTATAAAACTATGAACAAAAAAGTATTTTTATCAGAAAATAAAATTGAATTAAGAAAGAATCTAAAACTAATTGGGGAAAAGTATCCGGTCAATAATTGTTTTACCCAGGAATTGATTCCTTCTGATGGGACAAACAAAACAATTTCATTCACAGCCTTCTGTTCCAACGGGGAACTTAAAACATGCTGGATGGGAATAAAACTCAGGGAGCATCCTATTGAATTTGGTACAGGAACATTTGCTGAGAGCACTTATATAGAAGAGTGTGCAAAGAACTCCAGAATCTTGCTAAAGGCACTTAACTATACCGGGGTCTGTGAAGTTGAATATATATTGGATCCTAGAGACAAACAGTATAAACTCATCGAAATTAATGCACGTACATGGTTATGGGTAGGTCTGGCGAAAGCGTGTGGAATTGATTATGCGAAAATGATCTATGCATATGTTAATGATCAGCCTTTTAATTATCCTGCAGAATATAAGAAGGGAATTAAATGGAGAAATCCTTTTACCGACATCTTTTTTACAACGATTTCAATATTGAAAGGAAAAATAAAACTGAAAACTGTCCTGGAACAAAATAATGGGGTAATAATTGACGCCCTTTATTATAAAAGAGATAATAAACCCTATTGGGCTTATCTTTATATGCTTGTTTCTTTTTTTATTCGCCGATAATGATAGCCTATTATAATCCGAATTTTGATTTAACATCTTTAATTAAGGCAATATTTACGAGTAATTCGGAGAAAAGAATCATTAAGTTTTTTCAAAATCATACCAGGAAGAAATATATTCTTGTGACAAATTCTTGTCGTTCTGCTCTCTACCTTGCTTATAGAGCAATTCCCGCGAAAGGTGAAGTAATTACAAATCCACTAACCTGTCAGGTTGCCCTCCTACCAATCGTTTTCTCCGGGAACAGAGTAGTCTATACGGATATAACAGAAAATACCCTGACAATGCAGACCGAGAACCTAGTTAGGCTTATTAATAAAGAAACAATTGCTATTCAAGCCATCCATCAGGGTGGCTTTTTATGTAATATGGCTGAAATAAAAAAAGCCATTGGTCAAAAAAAAATTTATCTAATTGAAGATTGTGCCCAGGGTTTATTTTCGGCTTATGATAAACAACAGCCTGGAAATTATAGCGATATCGTATGCTTTTCATTGATTAAAAATGCCTATGGCATTGGAGGAGGAATACTGGCAACAGATGATCTTTTTATTTTCAAAAAAGCATGTGAGATACAAAAAGAATTTAATAAGCCATCAAAACTATTAATGGGTTTTAGAATAGTAAGGAATTTACTTGAGACGAAAAGAAAAAGCAGATTATTTGATTTTTTATACAGGAAACTTATGCAGAACAGGTTTGAAGGTAAAGATCAAACAAAGAATTCTGGCTTTTATTTAAAAATTGCCCAACCATCGAAAATTGAAATAAAAATTGCATGTGAACAAATTCAAAAAGCTGCCCAGTTAAATGAGATCAGAAAGAAGAAGGGATTATTACTCTTAGAAAAACTTAAAAATGCCGGATTGATCACGAACTATTCTGATATTAATTCATACGATTCTGCTTTTACAAAATTTTTTTTGGTTAATCCTTCTATAAAAAGTAACGCTTTTATACCGAAATTAACACTTATGGGAGTTGAAGCAAAACATCTTGAACATAAATATAAACACGATTATCAGCCTCGCATTGACCATTGTCATTTTACGGATTTAATTTCAAATATTGAATCATGTCCTAACTATTTGAGATTATATGACAATTTAATCAGCTTGCCATTAAAGGAGGATATGGAAGAGAAAACGATGGATGATATGGTACTGATACTTCAAAATTTATTAAAGCATGAATAAGACTATCTGGTTTGACTTTACAAATGTTCCTCATGTTAGTTTTTTATTACCTTTTATTAATCTTTTAGAAAAGGACTTTAAAACTTTATTCAGTGTCAGGGACTTTGCTGAGACAATAGGATTATTTGAAAAAAAAATTGGGAAACAATATCTATTGGCCGGGAAACATAAAGGAAATAATAAACTTTCAAAAATTTTCGGAGTAGTTGAAAGAGCTTATTTTTTAAACAAAAAACTTCCATATTTTGATCTGAAAATTTCGGTTGGAGGTGACTCTTCAGGCTTAGTTGCAAAGTTCAGAAGGAAAAAAGCAATTACTTTCGACGATAATGAAACTGCTCCAAATTGGCGATACAGCTGGCTATCTGATTTTGCATTCTGGCCAAAATGTGTGGATCTGAATAAACTTCTGAAGCAAGGATTTAAGCCTCGTAAATTATATCAATACGATGGTTTTAAAGAGGATATTTACCTAGCTGATTATGTCCCTGACCCATCCTTTTTAAAAGAACTGCCATTTACTAAATACGTAGTTGTCCGAGCTGAGAATATAAAAGCAAATTATGTGAATACAGATCAATCATCAATTGTTCCTGAATTATTAAGAAAATTGGATGAAAACAAAATTAACGTTTTGTTTCTGCCTCGTTATGATCATGATGTATTGTATGCTCAGGGATTAAAAAATGTCTTTATACCTAAGGAAGCTGTTAATGGTCTTGATGCATGTTATTACTCCGATGCAGTGATTACTGGAGCAGGTACAATGGCACGTGAAGCTGGATGTCTTGGCATTCCAGCTATTTCATTTTATTCCGGAAAAAATCTGCTTACAGTGGATAAAAAAATGATTGAGATGGGTTGGTTGTTCTATTCACGTAACGTTAACGATATTTGCAATTTTCTGCTGAAATCAAAAAAGGAAAACAGAACCCTTGACCGGTGTAAAAGAGTTCAAACCGAGGTTAAAACTGTATTAATTTCTGTAATGAATAAAATGGGGCTATAATATTTTATATAGTTTGATTTATTAAAAAATAGTTCGCAATAATGTCTTTCAAAAAGTTATTTAAAATTTATATTCTTTTTATTCTTATATGATTATCCGTAATTGTACCTGAATTTACCATACCATGTATCTTCTATGGATGCATCCATAAGTCTTTCAAATAAATTAGGGTTTGCTGATTTTCTCAGCATAAATTATTAGCAAAAATTAAATTT
>CAZHHK010000137.1:0-7648 GCA_964531405.1 uncultured Spirochaetales bacterium
TATAGATTTCTGAAAGCATTAAAATATGTTCTCCCAAAAGCTGTTGAGCGAGCTCTTTATCTTTTAACTCAATCAAAATCATTGCAAGAGTATTTACCGCATCTCGCAACATATAATCCGCCTTTGATATCATCTCAACGATGTTTTGACTGTTTGCAGAGTTTTGCTGCTGATTACTTTTTTTACCCATTAACTGATCAATAACCTTACTGTGAACATCGGATAATTGCTTGCCAAACAGGTTTGAATTATGCCCTTTATCACGATTAATCATTTTTATAATATCGTTTTCTGTCATGAAACAATTGTTGCATTATTTTATTAATAAGTAAAGACAAATATTTATTAATTTGCTATTTTATTTATATAGAGGATTTATTTTTTTGAACAGAAATCGAACAATTGATCTGTTACGTATCATCGCATTATTCTACATGTTTTTCCAGCATATCGCACTGGTGCTGCTTAATCCGATTTACAACAGAGGCATCATAAATTTTTTTTATCAGTTAGTCCCCATATGTGCTGGGTTGTTTTTATTTTCATCTGGATACAGCTTAGCTTTTATACTTAAAAACAATAAATACGGCTCTAATAAAACCTTATTCTTTCATCTCGTTAAAAGATCGATAATCCTAATAATATCAGCACAAATACTATTTTTAATAGAATTTGGATTTCAAATACCCGACTTATTAATTTCGCCTAATATTTTGAATACAATAGGATATTTCATATTTATATCAGGATTGATCTTATTTATACCTTATAAAAAAATATCACTAAGCATACTGACCGTCGTATTAATAATTCTTACATTTCTTTTAGAAATAAAAAAGATCTTCATAATTCCATTTAATAACGGCTATGAGCCTTTAAGTCCGACAATTATTTTTGGATTCATAGGACTTTTATCTGGACTTATTATTGAAGGATCGGAAATTAAAAAACAAAGAGTGATTTTGATATCTTTAGTGTTTATTGGCACATCAATATTTGTCTATTACAGCTTTAAACAGGGTTTGTTTAAGATTTTTTATGAAGAAACAGGAAGATACAATATTTCAAGAATCTTTAATGAAAAATTTGTGCTACAGATTTTATTCGATAAGGATTTTAAGAATCATTTTTTCTTCGTTGATATCTGGAATTATAAAATGGAATGCTTCTTTGCTGCGATGGCTGTAATATTCATACTTTTTGGATTTTTTTATTTATTTGAAAATTTTATTAATAGATTCATCCCACGTTTTATAACTCTTCCCGGTGAATACGCCTTTGCTAATTATTTTTATCATCTTATAATAATAAGTATTCTAGTAATTATAGCAGGGTTCGGCAGTTTTAATTTATTCTGGTTTACAGTTTTACTTTGTCTTATTATTACTGGAAGTTATATGCTATCATACTTAATATCAAAAATCAGACTCTTAAAACAGAAATAATTCACCATGGCATGTCACCGTTGTAGTTATCCAGGTCCATGACTTCCTCTTGCTTAATAATCTCGGGTTTCTTTATATATTCAAGACCTATTAAATAAATCTCAAAACTATTTTTTCTACATGCATCGGGTTTAAACCATTTTGCAATCTTAAAGGCTTTCTTCATTTCATCCATTATTTCTTTTTCATCGCCGCCCTGAAAAATCTTTGCAACAAAAAATCCACCTTTCTTTAAAAAATCATAACTAAATTTTAAAGCCTCTCTGACAAGGTCTGATGAGATATAACAATCCGTTACTCTATCACCTTTGGTATCCGGAGCCATATCGCTGATTATACCATTAAATTGCCCGTATTTTTTCAATTCACTGCGAGCTTCTTCGGAAAGAAAATCTCCTTTTATCATCCGCATGTTTTCTCCCACAGCATCAATCCTCTTATAATCAATGCCGACAACAAGTCCCCTGTCACCGACTATCTTCGACACATACTGCGTCCATGAACCAGGTGCGCAGCCTAGATCAAGTATCCTCATACCGCTTTTGAATAAATTAAATTTCTCATTTATTTCAATCAATTTATAAACACTTCTTGCAAGATAACCCTGTTCTTTTGCTTTTTTAGAATAATGATCAGGTTTTTCGTAAGACATATTACCTCGATTAACTTAATTATATTTAAGATTATTAAAATTAAGAAAAATATAAAATTATATAAACTTTTTCAAATCATTCCAACTTCTTTTAAAACACTTTCTATGGAGTCAAGAGCATATTTTAACTCTTTCTCGGTGTGGGTTGCCATTATGCCAAATCTAATTAATGAACCTCCCATAGGTACAGCAGGATAGCTCATAACATTGTGAAATATACCTTTATCAAACAATTTTTCGGAAACATCATGAAGCATTACTAAATCAGAAATAAAAATCGGTATAACCGCTCCTTTTGGATCACCTATATTTAAATTTAATTTTTTCAAACCATCCTTAAAAAAATTAATATTATGATGCAGTTGTTCACGTATACTTTTATCAGTCCGGATAATCGTTAAAGATTTTAATAAACCACAAGCAACTGCAGGCGGTATATTTGTTGAAAAAAGATATGAACGCGCATAAAATCTCAAATACTCTATAACTTCTTTGTTTGATGCAACAAACCCGCCTACTCCGGCAAGAGATTTACTCATTGTACCCATTATTATATCGACTTCATCAATCTGATTTAAATACTCTGTAGCTCCGACCCCTTTTTCTCCAAGTATACCCAAACCATGCGCTTCATCTACCATTACCCTGCATTGATATCTCTTTGCGATTTTATTTATTTCAGATAAAGGCGCAATTGATCCATCGGTGCTGTATATGCCATCAACCACAATCATTATACCAGTGTAATTCAATTTAAATCGTTTTAATATACGCTCAAGACTCTCAACACTATTATGCTTGAAAATAAGAGTTTTCGCATTACTTAAATTACAACCATCATAAATACTTGCATGAGCATATTGATCGATAATTACTGCATCATGAGGCCTTAACAATCCTGAAATCGACCCAAGGTTTGATGAATATCCAGAATTAAAAATCATTACGGATTCTTTACCTGTAAAATCAGCAAGCTCTTCTTCAAGCTGTCTATGTATTGACAACGTACCACCAACCATAGCTCCAGCACCATTGCCTGTGCCGTATTTTTTTACCCCTTCTATAACAGCATTAATAACATCAGGATGAGTCGTCAATCCAAGATAATTATTACTCCCCATCATTATCATTTCTTTTTTATTTAAAGTTTTTCGATTTACAAACATGGAAGTAGATTTACTTGGCGAATCAAGATAATATGAAAAAACCTGATAATATTTATTATCTTTTTTATTGACTATTTCATTGAATATCTTTGCTTTATAAAACAAATCATCAGACGGATAATTATAAAAATCAGCAAGGCTTTTTCCTACAATACTGTTTTCCGGATTTTTAACAAACTGCCTTATATCTTCAAGAAGTGAATACAGGTTTTCTTTTGATTCACCATCAAGTTCGGTAAATTGAAACCCATTATAGTAAAGGTCGCGGTGGGTTTTTGTCAAAAGGGAATACATCAACTGCGCCTTGCCTTTGATGTTGTAAATTTTTTCGCTGAAAATAAAGCCTTTAATCTGTGTTTCAAAAGCTATAGGATCTTTTATATTTAGTCTATTTTCAGTCAGTACCCCGAATCCGCCCTGGCTTATATTAACACCTGCACCCACAACGGATAAATCATAAGAAACATTGAATTTAACATCATAACGTGGAGTTCGTCTTTTAATATCAATCATTTTGCTACCAATATCAAATCTTTCAATAAATCAAAAAGTTCATTCTTATTATCTTCAGCAAATTCTATAAATTCCAGTCCATTATAAAACTTATCCTTATGAGTCTTACTTGGTATCGAAAAAAGAAGCCTTGCTACACCTTTTATACGATAATCCTTTTTGCAGTATTCATTTTTTTTTACTATTATTTCAAAAGGTATTCCCTCAGCTGGGATAATTTCCTCATCGGTTAAAACACCAAGTCCTGTTTTACTGATGTTTACCCCCTCCCCCCTAATATCATTTGAAAAAATTACGAAATTTACGTCAAATCTTGAAAATTTTCTTCTTTGATCATCCATGCTTTTATTATAAAACAGTTGAAAACATAATGCAATATTTTTTAAATAATTATAATTTATTTAAATGATTCAATAAAACTATCTTTTGGAAATTTCACAGTTTTGTTATAATCAACGGCAAATGGTTTTTCCTTATCTATATTTGTAAACTGATTTAACTTATTTAACAGTTTTATATTCAGGACATTACATAATATTTCTGATAAGCTTAAAACCTTATTCCCAAATACAGGATTATTTTTATACAACCTGTTTTTTGAATTATAAAAACTTCCAACAGTCTGAAATGAATATGGTAGAGGCAATATTAAACCTGAAGATAATTCTTCATTATTTCGTATGTTATCAAACCTGATAAAATTTTTAGAATCATCAAAAGGCAGTGTATTTATAAATATCTCTTTGTTACCCTTAACATCAACAATTTTATCGGCATCATAAAATGAATATAAATTTCTGGCAAGACTAAACAGTGTTGTCCGAAGATCAACAGTTGATTCTGCAAAATAATTATAAAGCATCAATGCACTGTCAGCACCGTAAACCTCATCAAAATCTATCGGATTTATTAAAAACACTATTTCAGAATAATCTTTTAAATTTATATTCTCAATATCTTCAATGCTTTCAATTAATTCGGCTCCAAGATTGTTCAATCTTATCGAATCATTCCTATTTATCAGAATCAATTTTGTATCATTCTTAATTATCCCGGATAATCTATTAATCGCAATAGGGTGATTTATTTCAATATTACCAGCAACAATAACAAGAGATTTTTCTTTAAGATCATTATTAAAAAAATCCATTTTGGGCAATACTTTTGCCGAGGCAAATGCCTGAAACAATGTACTTTGAGAATAATAATTTACAAACTGCCAGTTATATTTTTTACCTACTATCTTTAAAGCCTCATAATCCTCTGCACTTAAATTTGGTGATGGATATACTATAGCACCTTCTGATTTTTTAATTACCTCGTAATCCGCACCGCTTATATCAATGAAATTATCAGGATATTTAAATTTCCCTTTGCTGCAAAGATAATCCGGTCTCTCATGAACCTCATAAATTATTGAACCAACTGTCTCAATCATATTATCACATCCGATACTACAGTGAAAACAATTGGAATCCGTCATTTTGCCTTTTAGAGGTATCTTCTTATTTTTAAGCGTCTTAGGCACAATTGCACCAACTGGACAGCCATCTACGCATAAACCGCAAGATATGCATTCCGTATTTAAAAGTTTGTCATTATAAGCTGGCCCAACAATTGTATTAAATCCCCTGTCAATAAAACCATAAACCCCAATATTAACTTTTTCCTTGCAAAGGGCAACGCACCTCCCGCACAAGATGCATTTTTCAGGTTCCCTATAAATAAACTCATGTGAGGCATCATCCTCAAACCTGTTAAAATCACCTAGATACTTTGTTTCCTTTGCATCGTATTCTGTTGAATACTTTTTAAGATCACACTGGTATACATCCATACAGCCGCATTCCATGCAGCGTTTTGATTCGATTAATGCCTGTTCTTCTGTAAAAACATCTTCTATTTCATCAAAGCTGTGTTTACGTATCTCCGGTGGAAGAATATCTGGCTTTTGCCTTTCCTGTTTTGACCATTTACTTAAAAACTCTTCGGTTATTTCATTAAACTCATCACGGGTGCTTACAAATTCCTTTTTAACATCGAGTTTCTCATTTTTTAAAAATTTAACCAATGAGTTACATGCTTTCTTACCAGTAGCCAAAGCCTCGACAACTGTAGCTGCGCCTATCGCATAGTCTCCTGCCGTAAAAATAAAATCTACATCGGTCTGCATTGTATCCTTGTTAAAATTGATCCATCTGCCGCCTTTCAAAAGTTTTTCCTTATAATCACCCAAATAAGAATAATCCGGTGACTGCCCTACAGCGGCAATTACATAATCGAATTTTTCAATAAAATTCGATCCTTCAATAACTACTGGCGATCTCCTCCCTGAAGCATCCGGCTCACCTAGCTTCATTTTCACACATTCCATACCAATGAGTTTTCCGCCTTCACTTATAATCTTAACAGGAGCCGTTAAAAATTGATACTTTATTCCTTCTTCCTCGGCTTCTATTATTTCTATATCATTGGCTGGCATTTCATCTCTGGTCCTGCGGTATACAACAACAACTTCACTAGCGCCGATCCTCAAAGCAGTACGGGCACAGTCAAATGCAGTGTTACCTCCACCGACTATCGCAACCCTGCCATTTAACCTTATGTTCTTGCCTTCGTTTAATTCCTCAAGATACTTTATGCCATCAAAAACACCTTCGGTATTTTCGTTTTCAACATCCATTTTTCTTGACTTCCACGCTCCCATCGATAAAAGCACCGCATCGAATCCCTGTTTTTTCAAATCATCTATTGTAAAATCTTTACCCAGTCTTTTATTTAAATTAACCTTTACCCCAAGTTTTACGATTAAATCAATCTCTTTTGCCGTAAGCTCCTTGGGTAATCTGTATTCTGGAATACCGTAAACTAGCATACCTCCAAGGGTCGATTTTGCTTCAAATATCTCAACATCTACACCTTCCTGCACGAGATAATAAGCACAGGATAATCCTGCTGGGCCTCCACCTATAACAGCAACCTTTTTACCGATCTTCGATTTTAAATCCGGCATATAAGAATCTTCTTCTGATAAATCGATATCTGCAGCAAACCTCTTTAAATAATCTATGGCAATTGGCTTATCGACAAGTTGTCTGCGGCACTTATCCTCGCAAAACTTAGGACAAACCCTGCCTATAGCTGCAGGCAACGGGATGGTATCCTTAATTAATCTTATGGCTTCTTTATACCTGCCGTTTGCAATCAATCCCACATACCCCTGCACATCGCAACCTGCAGGACATGCAAGTTTGCATGGGGCAATACAATCACCGTAATGATTAGATAGTATAAGCTCAAGAGCAGTTCTACGTGCTTCCATAACCCTATCTGTATTGGTATTAATCTCCATGCCATTTGTCAAATATGTTGAACATGAGGGGGTGAGTGTTTTTGCACCTTTAACTTCCACAACGCATAAAAAACAACTTGTTATTGGTTTTAATCTCGGGTCCTTGCATAGAGTTGGTATTTCTATATTATTATTTCTGGCTAAATCCAATATCGTTATATTGTCCTCAGCCTGGATTTTATTGCCGTTTAACAGTACTTCTATCTTTGCCATCTCAAGAATTCCTCACGAAATTATTTTTTTAAAAATGTAGAAAAATAACTCAAATTTTAAAAAAAAAAATAATTATTTCTCTTCTTCTTTCACCCTTAAGCCAACAGCAAATTGCTCTAATATCTAATTTTATGGTGAGTGAATGGGAAAAATTGGAGTAAATGCCTTGCGTCAAGAAAGCATTTATTGAAATTTTATCCCATGAACGAGCCATAAAATTTTACATGAGGAATTTCTGTTACCATCTGTAATTCCTATGTATAAAGTCAAGTTATTTCAAGCTTCCGCTTGTTTTAATATATAAAAA
>CAZHHK010000138.1:0-7541 GCA_964531405.1 uncultured Spirochaetales bacterium
AAAGTAAATTTAATTTTTGCTAATAATTTATGCTGAGAAAATCAGCAAACCCTACATATTCTTTTAAATGATTTCTAATTCTCTCAAATTTTATTTTATTTCGAAGGAAAATAGTATTATATGAAAATAATAGGCCTTGGCAATGCATTGGTTGATATTCTTATCCAGCTTGACAGCGACGACGTTATAAATAAACTTGGTTTCCCGAAAGGAAGTATGCAACTTATCTCACAGCAGGATATAATAGAAGTTGTTAAACATACTAAACATCTTAAATCACGTATGATATCTGGCGGATCTTCAGCCAATACCATTCATGGACTAGCCAGTCTGGGCGCTTCATGCGGATTTATTGGCAAGGTTGGGACAGATGATTTAGGAACATTTTATAGAAATGATCTAAATGCCATTAATATTGATAATAAATTGCTCAGATCACACACAGAAACAGGTAGAGCATTCACTCTTATTTCTCCTGATTCTGAAAGAACGTTTGCAACCTATCTGGGAGCTGCTATTGAGTTGACAACTTCTGATATTGATATTTCATTTTTAAAGAAATTCGATATTTTACATATTGAAGGATACCTTGTTCAAAATATTGAATTAATTGAATTTGCTCTTAAACAAGCTAAAGATAATGGATTAAAAGTATCAATAGATCTTGCTAGTTTTAATGTTGTTGAAGCTCATCGTGAATTTTTAAATAAGATCATTCCTCAATATGTTGATATTGTCTTTGCCAATGAAGAAGAGTCTAAATCATATACAGGTAAAGATCCTGAGGAAGCCTTAAAAATCATGGCTTCACAAACACAGATAGCAATTGTAAAAATCGGCAGAAAGGGTTCCCTGATAATGTCGGGCAAAAATATTAATAGAATTAATATTGAACCCGTTAAATCAATTGATACTACCGGAGCCGGAGATCAATATGCTGCGGGATTTTTATTTGGACTTTCTAAACAACTACCATTGGAAAAATGCGGTAAACTAGGTTCGCTTCTGGCGGGACAAGTTGTTCAGCATATTGGTGCAAGAATTCCAATTTCCAATTGGTCAACTATTACTGAAAAGGTAGAAAGTATAGTAAAAGCTGATTTTTAATGCCTGCTATTTTTCAGAATAAGCCATGTAGTTCCGCGTTCACCTTATCAATAACCTGACTAAGGTCTTCAGAACGATCAATGAAATTATTATGGTCAACATCAACCACCATAAGTTTCCCATAATTATATGATTCCACCCAACTTTCATACCTCTCGTTCAGTTTTCTTAAATAGTCCAGTCTGATATTATCTTCATATTTCCTGCCTCTTTTTTCTATTTGCTTAACTAAGGTGGGTACTGAAGCCCGTAGATATATTACCAGGTCGGGTGGTTTTATTAATGAAGAAATCAGATTAAATAGAGTAAAGTAATTCTCAAAATCACGGGTTGACATTAGTCCCATAGAATGAAGATTAGGAGCAAAAATGAATGCATCTTCATAAATTGTCCGATCTTGAATAACAGTTTTTTCCGATTTTTTTATCTGCAAAATGTGATTGAAACGACTATTTAAAAAATATATCTGAAGATTAAATGACCAACGTTGCATATCATTATAAAAATCATCCAGATACGGATTATCATCGACGTCCTCGTAATGAGCCTGCCATCCAAAATGATGGCCAAGAAGGCCAGTTAAAGTTGTTTTACCTGATCCGATATTTCCAGCAACAGCGATATGCATTTTTAATTATTTTTATATATAAGTTACCTTTAATTCTTAGAAAAAACAAGCCTTCAATCCTGATTCTTTATTCTATGAGTTTTAATAGTTCGTCGACATATTTACGAGTATTAAATAATCGAGGTACTTTATTTTGTCCTCCCAGTTTCCCCCTTTTTTCCATCCATTTGTAAAATGTTCCACATGGCACAATATTTATTTTAGGTTTATCAAGGGTAATATTCTTATATCTTTTTGCTTCATAGTCGGAGTTAATATTCATTAACGCATTATCAAGGTAATAACAAAACTCTTCAATACTAGCAGGGGCTTTTACAAATTCGATTACCCACTCATGACCACCTTTTTTGTTATTACTCATAAACACCGGACCCACTGTGTAATCCATTACTTGTGAGTTAGTTTTTTCGCATGCAGATTTAAGAGCTTTTTCAGCATTATCAACTATTACCTCCTCTCCAAACACATTAATAAAATGCTTTGTTCTTCCTGTAATTTTAATCTTATGAGGATTTAATGAAGTAAAAATTACGGTGTCTCCTATCATGTAACGCCATAAGCCAGAATTTGTTGAAATAATAATTGCGTAATTAATACCTGTTTTTACTTGTTCTATTGTCAGAACGCTCGGATTTTTTGATTCTATTTCCTCCAACGGAATGAATTCATAGAAAATTCCATAATCTAACATGAGTAACATATCGTCACGAGAAGGATCATCTTGAATTGCGAAAAAGCCTTCAGATGCATTATAAGCCTCGAGGTAGTGCATATTTTCTGAAGGTATTAAAGCTTCAAACTGATTTTTATAAGGAATGAAACTTACGCCGCCGTGGATAAACAATTCAAGATTTGGCCAAATTTCAAGGAGATTTGATTTTCCCGTTTTTTCCAACAAATGCTTAATCATTACAAGATTCCAGGATGGCACTCCTGCAATACTTGTTACATTTTCGTTCATGGTTTCATGTGCAATTTTTTCAAGCTTAACCTCCCATTTATCAATTAATGCAACTTCCTGACTTGGTGTTCGAATAAATTCTGTCCAGAATGGCAGATTCTCGATTAAAATGGCCGATAGATCTCCATAGTATGATTGATTGTTATAATTGTCTATTCTGTGACTACCTCCTAATGTAAGTCCCTTTCCCCTAAAGATCTTTGAATCCGGATAGTTGTATGTATAAAGAGCTAAAACATCTCTTCCACCTCTAAAATGACATTTTTCCAGAGATTCTTTACTAACAGGAATAAATTTGCTTTTGTCGTTAGTAGTCCCTGAAGATTTTGCAAACCATCTTATTTCACCTGGCCATAGTAGATTGGTTTCACCTTCTCTTATTCTATCAACGTAAGGCTTAATATCTTCGTAAGTCTGAATATTAGATACTTGTTGAAAATCTACATAATTGGTAATTGAACTGAATTTGTGTTCTTTACCCCATTTTGTGTTAACTGCCCTATCTATAAGCTGCGTAAAACATTCTTTTTGCACCTGACCGGGGAATTTGCGAATAAGTTCTATTTGCATTACCCTTTTGTAATTAAGCCAGTTAACAATAGATGTGATCAATGGCATAAGCAACACGGTTAAGGTACTCGCAAAGATATGTATTCGTGTAAATTATGCAAACAGAATTAAAATCATAGGTTATTGGGTAATTAGAAGTAAAAATTGATTTTGCGAATAGAAATAATACTTTTTATGATTATCCGCAATGGTGCCATGAAACAATATATAATTAATAAAACAACACACGCCTTTTGTCCCCCTCTTCAAGGGTAATTGCCTGGAAAGTGGCAGAAGTATAAAAGCACATCTTTACTCACCCCGCTTCGCACCCCTCTCTCACGAGAGAGGGGTTAAACAAACCCGGCATTATCAAAATACAAGGTGGGGTGAGTAAAAAAAGAGGAACTATATCGATTCCCTGCCTTTATCTATGCAATTACCCTCTTCAAGAGGGGGAAGGATTTGCGGGTAGTAAGTCCCCTCCTGAGAGGAGATTTAGGGGTGTGTATTCCTGGTAATTAGGTATCAAAACGGACATTCATTATACTTTTTATTTTATTTAATATTCGTGTAACTTTTTAAAAACAATTAATTTAATCTATTCGGATTTATTTTCATGCAGGTCATAAAGGTTATTTGAGCTTTCCATGTCTGATTGACTCAGGAATCCCAAGAATTTTATCCAGGACTTTCAAAAAATTTAAGTTACTGCTTAAAAACGAATAGTATTTGATTGTTTATCATGTTGTTATCTTCGCTTCTGCTCCCTGTGCTTTACTTATAGTATAATTGATTTATGTTAATGTGCCTCAAACCAGTTTTTACCAACTCCAATTTCTACTTCGAGAGGTACAAGCAGTTTTGCAGCATGCTCCATTTCGTATTTTACAATTTCTTTTATTTTCTCTAATTCCGGCTTAAAGACATCAAAAATAAGTTCATCATGAACTTGTAAAATCATTTTTGTCTTAAAATTATTTTCTAATTTTTTGAATATTGATATCATTGCAATTTTTATGATATCCGCTGCTGTTCCCTGAATAGGGGTATTGACTGCATTTCTTTCGGCAACACCCCTAACAACTGAATTTGAAGAGAGTATATCAGGCAAAAATCTTTTTCTCCCAAATAATGTAGCTACATAACCCTTCGATTTTGCTTCTTCAATACTTTTATCAATATAATGTTTTACTTTTGGAAAGCTAATAAAATAATTATCAATCAAATATTTAGCTTCAACGCGAGGAATGTTCAGACGCTGCGACAGACCAAAGGCAGATATTCCATAAATAATTCCGAAATTAGCAGTTTTAGCCTTCGAGCGCATCTCACGTGTTACCTCATGAGGTTTTACCTTAAATATCTTTGCGGCAGTTGACTGATGTATATCTTCTTTTCTTAAGAACGCATTTATCATATCTTCATCACCGCTCATATGGGCCATAAGCCTAAGCTCTATTTGAGAGTAATCAGCAGATAATAATATATGATTTTCATCTGCTGCAATGAAAGACTTCCTAATCTCTCTACCTTTTTCTTCCCTAATCGGTATATTCTGAAGATTTGGATTCATAGATGTTAATCTTCCTGTAGCTGCAATAGTCTGGTTAAAGGATGTGTGAATTCTTTTGGTTTCAGGATCAAGCAAATTCGGCAGATTAGTTACATATGTTGATTGAAGTTTTGTAAGACCTCTATAATCAAGAATTGCAGCAATAATAGGATGGCTACCGTAAAGTTGTTGTAATACATCCTCACTAGTCGAATATTGTTTTGTCTTTGTTAGCTTAATGTTGGTTGATATTTTCAACTTTTCAAAAAGAATGATACCCAACTGTCTAGGAGAAGAAATATTAAACTTCTCACCGGCTAATTCATATATTTTTTCTTCGATTTTAACAATTTCATCGCCAAGTACTGATTCATATTCTTTTAATGCCTTAGTATCAATATTAAATCCGGTTAATTCAATATCACAAAGCACTCCGATGAGCGGCATTTCTATTTCTTCTGATAACTTTTTTAACCCTTGTTGGTTGATTTTTTCATTTAATATATTGAAAAGCCTGAAAGTAATATCAGCATCTTCACATGCATAATCTTTCACCTTGTCAACTGAAATATCCCTCATATTCAATTGCTCTCTTCCTTTTTTACCAATGAGCTCCTCAATATGAATCATCTCATAATTTAATATCTCTTCAGATAAAAAGTCAAGCTTGTGCCTCCCCTCAGGATTTAATAGGTAGTGTGCGACCATTGTATCAAAATATGGCCCACGAACTTTTATGCCGTAGTTAAATAGAATCTGAGCATCGAATTTAATATTGTGTCCAATTTTCAAAATATTCTCATTTGAAAAAATAGTAGAGAATCTATTAAGTATATTTTTTGTGGTATTGTAATCTGTATTGAAAGGGATATAAAATGCCTCGAACTCATTAAAACATAAAGCAAGTCCAACAATTTCATCTCGATGTGTATTTAGTCCAGTAGTTTCTGTATCAAAACAGAATTTAGATGTTTTTAACAATCTGTTTACCAGCAAGTCAATCTCATTTTGTGAATTAATTAATTGATAATTAACTTCTTCACTATTGAAATGCTTTACGTTTTTTTTACTCTCTTGTTTTTTTTGTGGTTCCTTTAAATCGAATAACGATCCTTGAGTAGATTGTTTAATAACAGATTCATCGGAATCTAATAATCTTTTTGATAAATTCTTAAAATCAAGTTCATTAAAAATAGTTTTCAATAATTCTTTATCAGCTTCAGTATATATCATATCATCCAGGTTAATATCTATTGGAACCTTCGTGTTTATTGTAGCTAACGATTTTGAAAGTATAACCTGTTCTTTAAAGGATTCCAATGTCTCCTTTTGTTTACCTTTAAGTTTATCTGTATTACTTAGCAAATTTTCAATACTTCCATACTCAGCAATTAGTTTTTTAGCGCTTTTTTCTCCAATGCCAGGTGCTCCCGGAATATTATCGGCTGCATCACCCCAAAGCGCTAATATATCAATTACCTGATTTGGTGATTGTACTTCAAATTCCTTTAAGATCTCATTAACTCCCCAAATTTCATTATCATTACCAGATTTTCTTGGTTTGTAAATGAAAATTCCATTTTCCACCAACTGAGCAAAATCTTTATCAGGAGTAACTATAAATATCTCAAATCCTTGTCTTACAGCATATTTTGAAATTGTACCTATCACATCATCGGCTTCATAACCAGGACATTCCAAAACGGGTATATGGTACGCCATTAAAATGCTCTTAATAAATGGTACGGATATTTTAATATCTTCAGGTGTTGTATCCCTATTAGCTTTATATTCCTTATACATTGTATGCCGAAACGTAGGCGATGCAGGATCAAAAGCAACTGCTATGTGACTTGGTTTTTCCTTTTTTATTATTTCATCGAGGGTGTTAACAAATCCAAAAATTGCAGAAGTATTCATTCCTTTTGCATTCCGTATAGGTCGGTTAATAAATGCATAATAAGCTCTAAAAATTAACGCATAGGCATCGAGAATGAACAACCTTTTCATAAATATTTTATTATATTATAAAATTGAAATATAGATGATATAGAAGGCTTATTTTAATTAATTATTTAAATATTAGTTACATGCACAAGAATTGATGCAATCAATGAGAGTTCCTAATTTTTCATGCTTAATTGAATAGTATGAATTTTTACCATCACGATTTGCGGTTAATACGCCCCTATCGCGGAGAATACCCAGGTGATGTGATGCAGTAGATTGTTCAATACCAATTTTTTCATGAATTTCAGTAACTGTTCTTTTTTTCCCATCCTCGAGGTAATTCAGAATTGCTATACGTATTGGGTGAGCAATTGCTTTGAGCATATTTGCTGCTTTTTCCAGCTGTTCGATAGTTAATTCATTAATTATCATTATTATACATATTTATTTATGCAAATATATTAATATTACATATGCGAATTTTATTTCGGACTTTAATTATTCCCAACAATAAATTAAAAGCATTTTATATAAAGCATATAAATGATTCATTTTTAAAATCTTAAATGTTTTAAGTGAAACTATTACAACCTATTGTTTATTTAATATTATTTTACTGATAATCAGTTATATAGTAGGTTTTGCATTCGAAAATTTAGTAGTTATAGTATCTACTGATGGATATTTTATTAATATAAATCAACATGGTCACGATCTTGTAAATGGCGTTTATCCTTGGGCGTGCCGTCGCCATAGTAGCCCTGGCACGTCGGCGACAAGACCCAAGACCC
>CAZHHK010000139.1:0-7364 GCA_964531405.1 uncultured Spirochaetales bacterium
TATTTATAATAGCGAAGCAAGCTTCGGGGAATTAGACCCGAAGAGATTAAAATTTATTATATTTCATTTATTTTTTAATTAAAATAAAAAATCATCAATCAAAATCTTTTAATTTTTTTTAATTTATTATATATATTTTATAAAAGGAACTAATTTTATGTCTAAAATCTCATGGAAACCTGGCACAATGATATATCCGTTACCAGTAGTTATGGTAAGCTGCGGCACAAAAGAATCCGGCTATAATATTATCACCGTCGCATGGACAGGCACTATATGCACAGATCCTGCCATGTGCTTCATATCAATCAGACCAGAAAGATATTCATATAATATTATTAAAAAGAATGGTGATTTTGTCATAAATTTAACCACCAGAAAACTAGCCTATGCAACCGACTGGTGTGGTGTAATGTCAGGCAAGGAATACGATAAATTCCATGAAATGCATCTTACTCCCTCAAAAGCTAAAAAAGTTAAATCACCAATTATAGAAGAATCACCTATAAATATAGAATGCATTGTTAAAGAAATAAAACCCTTAGGTTCACACAGCATGTTTATTTCCGAAGTAGTAAATATTAATGCAAGTCAGAAATATTTTAATATAAATAATAATGCATTCAATCTAGCAAAAGCACAGCCAATATGTTATTCTCATGGCAGATATTATCTTCTTGGAGAGTTTATCGGGAAATTCGGGTTTTCCGTTAAAAAGAAGAAATAATATTCTGCTATAAAATATTATTTTTATAAAGAGACAAAAATGAAAAATAAATTATTATACTCAATATTAGCTTTAGGCTTTATATCTATAGGACTTACCGCAACAATAATAGGACCTTTATTAATATCAATTAAAAAAGAAATCCCTATGAGTTATTTTCAGTCGGGCTTTCTAGTGTCTGAGCAATTTATTGGTATAATATTTGCCGTTATCTTCGGCGGATATCTTGCCGATAAATTTGGGAAAAAAATATTTATTTTTAGCGGATCGATATTTTTAATATCAGGATTATTACTCAGTTATTTTTCTATCAACTATACATCTCTTGCCTTAAGCATATTAATTATAGGATTGGGTTTCGGTATTTATGATATCGGATTAAATTCTTTATGCCTTGATTATATTAGGGATTATCCTCAAAATAAACAGGCAAATATTATGAATCTACTGCATTCATGCTATGGCATTGGAGCTATTTTAGGTCCTTCACTTGCCGCTTTGAGTTTAAAATATCTTGGTTCATGGAGAATCGTTTTTGCTTTTTTAGCTTTATTTCCATTTATTGTAAATATTCTTTTATTATTCTTAAAGTATAAAAAACAAATTTATCAAACAGGGAAAATTAAAATATACAACATTTTAAATAATTTAAAAGTTTGGATTTATGGTATAGCCCTTTTTTTATATGTCGGCATAGAAACATCGATTAACGGCTGGATTCCTTCTTATTACGAAAAAACATTTAACATATTGTTCATCACTCCAGCTTTAACTGCAACGGTATTCTGGTTTTTTTTAACATTTGGAAGAATCGTACTTGGAAAGGTAATCGCTAAAATCGGGATTGTCCTGTATCTATTAATATCTGGTATTTTTGTTATGGCTCTGATAGTCTCATGGATTATTTACTCTCACAATATTTTAATAATCATAATAGTTGCTTTTATAGGTTTTTCAATATCATGTATATTTCCATCTATATTGACTATTGCAGTAAAGGAGTACAATACAAACACAGGGATTATAAATTCGTTCATGTTTATATTCGCTTCATTCGGAGGATTTTTCGTACCATGGAGCATGGGAAAAATATTCGATAAAACAAGCATAGGTTTTATGCCATTTAGTTTACTTTTTTTATCTATAGCATTTATAATCACTGCAATAATTATATTTAAAAAATCAAAAGATAATGAGATTAAATAAATATAATATTGTAACTAAAATTATTTAATCAATGAAGGCAGAACATGAGTTTCTCTCTCACAGTAATAGCAACGAGCCAGAGTTGAGATGCCATTATTGCTTACAACAATGAATTTTGTATCAACATCATGATAATTATTAGTAACACACATCGGGTTTGGACATTTCATGATACCTGTAATCTCTTCGGGCATATCGATTTTTCTTTTTTCTATAACCTGCCCGTTTTTGATTATATTAATCGTTGACTTAGGAGAAAACAACGCAATTAGATCAGTTTCCTTTTTGTCAAGATAAACATTTTCAATTTTAATAATGTCTTTTTTCTTTATTTTTTTTGAATAAAAATTTATCCCAATAGAAATAATGCCTTCTTCCTTTATTTTTAATATGTCAATAATCTTTAAAGCCAATGGAGACACTATATGATCAATTACAGTGCCATTTTCGATTTTAAAAACCCTATATGGTCTATCACTCATTTTATCGCTCCTGTCACAAGCCCCAGCAATGCCTGCCTTACAGGAATGCCATTATGTGCTTGTTTAAAATAAATAGCATTTTCTGTTTCATCAACCTGCATATCTATTTCATCAACTCTCGGCAGTGGATGCATTATTTTTGTGTGCTTACTCATCATCGAAATAGTTTCAAGATCTACCTTATAACAGCCGGCAACTTTCTCATATTCTTCAGGGTCACCGAATCTCTCCTTTTGTATTCGTGTAACATAGAGTATATCAAGGCTTGAAAGCACATCCTCCAGATCTTTTGTCTCTTTAAATGGAACTGCCTTTTTTAATAAAAACGCTTTTAAATGTTCTGGCATTTCAAGAAGCTTTGGAGAAATTAAAAAAAGATTAACTTTATAATATGACAATGCCATAGCAAGAGAATGAACAGTCCTGCCGTATTTTAAATCTCCTAGCAAACCTATATTTAATCCATCAATCGTATTAAATTGTTCTTTAATGGTAAATAAATCTAGAATGCATTGAGTAGGATGCTGATTTGATCCGTCACCTGCATTAATCACAGGTACATCCGAACAATCCGCTGCAAGTCTTGCCGCACCTTCTAGAGAATGACGCATTACAATTACATCACAGTAACCTGATACTGTTTTAATTGTATCACGCAATGTTTCACCTTTTTGTACACTTGACGAGCCTTGATTGGCAAAACCAAAAAACTTTCCACCAAGAAGCGACATAGCAGATTCAAATGATAATCTTGTACGTGTAGAAGGTTCAAAAAACAGACTTGCCATTACCTTATCATTGAGTGCATCCTTGTATTTATTATCCTTAACATCCGTAGCTTTTGCAATAATATATTCAAGTTCATCTTTATTAAAATCTCTTATAGATATTATATCCCGATTTTTAAATTCACTCATAGTTTTAATCCATAATATAAAAAACTTTAAAAAAAAAGCCCTTCTAAAATTTAGAAAGGCATTTTATCAAAATCATCTTTATTACAGAAATCTTCTTTAAAGACAAATCCAATAATTGTTTTTTTCATTATAAACTCTTATTATATTTTAATACTAAAAATTCACAATAATTGTCAAGAAAAAAAATAAATTATTTATCATTCTCCATATTATAAATAAGCTCTTTAGCATGCTCTAGACTGACGTTGGTTATATTGCCTGATAGCATTCTTGCTATTTCCTTTATCTTGTTATTTTTATCAAGTACTTCTATACTTGTAATAGTCCTGTCGCCCGAAATTTTTTTTGAAATCAAAAAATTTTTACTGCCGCATGCGGCTATTTGAGGCAGATGTGTTATACAGATAATCTGTTTATAGTTTGATATCCTTTTTAAACTTTTTCCGACAGATAATGCGACCTTGCCACCAATCCCTGCATCTATTTCATCAAAAATCATCGTATGAATATTGTCGTTTTCAACCAAAACACTTTTTAAAGCCAGTATTATTCTTGATAATTCTCCACCAGAAGCGATTTTGATAAGACTTTTTAGTGGCTCTCCTTTGTTGGGACTTATCAAAAACTCTACATCATCTATGCCGTCTTCAGAATACTTTAACTTTTTATTATTCAGTAAAATACCATCATCATTATCTAATTCAATAAATTCTATATTGATTTTAAATTCCACATTATTCATAGCAAGATACATTAACTCTTCTTTTACCTTTTTTTCAAGAACCAACGCCCCTTCTCTTCTTTTTTTGGAAATATTTGAAGCCAGAGTAATGTACTTGTCTTTTAATTCATTTAAATATTTACTAAGTTTTTCACTTTCCTCAGATGAAAATTCTATAAGCTTCAATTCTTTATTTGCAGTATCAAGATACTCTCTTATTTTATCAATACTTCCACCGTATTTTCTTTTGAGCTTTTCTATCAATTCACTACGCTCAATAAGCCTGTCAAGCTTGACAGAATCAAAATCATATCTGTCTTTTTTGGAAATTATCTCCTGAGCAATATCTTCCAGTTTGTAGAATACATCAGACAGATCATTACTTATATTATTAAAAGTCTGGTCTACTTCAGATACATGACTTATAAGATTCTTTACATTCCTTAATCGTGAATTAATACCATCTTCACCGGCAAAAAGTCTGGATGACTCTTCCAGTGACGACATGATTTTTTCTATATTTTCATATATTTTGATTTCCCTTTTAAGCTCCTCATCCTCTTGATCTTTTATATTGCTCGAAGATATTTCCTCAATTTCATGTTTTAAAAGCTCAAGCCTCTTTTCCTTATCCTTCTTGCTGTCATTTAAAAATTTTAACGACTCTTCGGTTTTTTTAAGCTCTCTATAGATATTATTTAAAGTCTTAAGCTCGCTTTCTATATGTAAAAAATTATCAAGATACCTTAAGTGCGTTTGCTTTTTTAAAAGACTTATTCCTTCATGCTGTCCGTGAAAATCAAATAAAATTGATGATATAAATCCCACTTCTTTGCTTGTAACCTGTGTCCCATTGATAAATGATCGTGATTTGCCATTATTCGAAAGAATTCTGCGTATAATAAGTTCATCATCTTCAACGGTGATGCCTATACTTTTTAAATAATCCATTATTTCGGTTTGATTAGCAATATCAATAGTAGCATTTAAAACGGCTTCTTCCATCCCGGTACGTATATGCTCTACACTAGCTCTGCCGCCTAACAAGATTGCAAGAGCTTGAATCATTATAGATTTTCCTGCTCCTGTTTCACCTGTTATTATGTTTAAACCATCTGAAATATTAATTTCACAATTTTCAATCAATGCGAAATTTTTAATACTCAGGTATTTAAGCATACTACACCATCCAACCTAATTTCATTTTTAAAATTTCAGAAAAATTCTTAGAGCCTTCAATTATTTTAATCTTTTTTTCGGATCTTTTAAAACTAATTTCCTCACCAGTTTCTAATGATATTGTTTTCTGCCCATCCAAAGTAAGCTGAGTTTTACTGCTTGATTCTTCAACTTTAACAAAAATAGTTTCATCATACGGCACGATATATGGTCTTATATTAAGAGTATGAGGGCAAATCGGACATAACACAAATGCATTTACTGACGGATGAAGTATAGGTCCCCCTGCACTTAAATTATAAGCCGTTGAGCCAGTAGGTGAACTTACGATCAATCCGTCACCTCTAAAATCGCAAATAGCGGAGTTTTCAACAAACACCTTAAGCCTTATAACTCTAGAAATACCTGTATACGATATAACCCCGTCATTAACAACATTATAATTGTTTTTATCAGTGCCAACTTTTATATCTAAAAGACTTTTATAATAAAATGAGGATTTCCCTGCCAGATGACGTTCAAACACATTGTTAAATTCATTCTCTTCAATGCTGTTATTAAACCCGAGATGTCCTTTGTTCACGCCAAAAATCGGCACTTCAGTCCCTGCAAAAACCCTCGATGCATATAAAAAAGTCCCATCCCCTCCAACTGAAATCGCACCAGCAAAATTCTCAGGCTTAAACCCTTTTTCCTCGAGTCTATCATAGAGATTAACCTCTTTATGAGAATAAATGAATGGAATAAATTCTGTATTTTTATAACCAACTTTTTTAAGTGTATTATAAAAATCCCAAACGTTATTCTTCTCTAAGCCAATTACAGCATATTTATCCATATGATTATCACAGCTTAATTTAGTATTAATTTTTTAAAAACAATATATCACAAGAGAAAAATAAATGATAGAATAATTTTAAAATTTAAATTATACTTGCAAGAACTTTTGCAATTAAATCAACATCCTTTTTAGAAAGAGACGAATAAATTGGCAAAAGTAAAGTGTGAAGATAAAAATTCTCGGTATTTTTAAAATCGGCTTTATTCAGATTAAGATAATGATGAAGTGGATGCTGAAATGGTCTTGCAACTTCGATTCCATTCTTTTTAAAATATGCAATAATATCTTTTAACCCTGATTTAAAGAAAGCCGGAAAATCAGAATAAAATCTTACTGGGGTTTCCTGATGAATCAGAGTAATCCCGTGACTTCTTCTGATGGCATCTTCATAAATCTTCCCAATTTTTTCTCTCAAGTTAAGTTTATGGTTAAGATTTTCATCCTGGCTTATTCCCATAGCTGCATTTAAATCCGGCATCAAACATGAAAACCTGGGAGAATAATCAATATCATAATCTATTTCAAATAAGGAAAATACATTATTAAAATTTTTCCTATTTGCACTAAAAATACATGCACCATCACCCGTTGTAATAAGCCCTTTACTGGAAAAATCCGCTATTGCATATTTACCATATTGACCTAAAGGCATATCGTTAAGTTTCGCACCGATCACAGTCGAAATATCTTCTATAACAGTTGGAAACAACTCAAGGTATGGTCTTGGGTCAAAGGCAAAACCAAAATAATAAATTATAAAAACAGCCTTTGTCTTTTCATTTATAGCATTCTTTATCCCTTCAATTGAAGGCCTTAATAATCCAGGCTCAAGATCGACAAGTACCGGTACGGCTTTTTTTAGTAAAATGGCATTCAAATATACCTGAGGCGCAAAAGATGGAATAATTATCTCGTCACCTTCATTTACTCCAAGGGCGTGAAGTAAAACCTGAATAGCATCAAAAAATGAATTTATAACTACTGCGTTCTTAACCTCAGTCCTTTCACAGAGTTTTTTTTCAAAACTTAATGCAAAATCACCGTAATCGATCTTATCATGCATCATACAGTTTAATACATATTCGAGGTCTTTACGCTTTATAGTGGGTCTATATATGTTAATCAGTTGTTTCAAAATCAAACTCCTATAATTTTATGACCAATATTTGTGTGAAACATTTATCATTTTTATAAAAAAAAAGCAATATTAGCTATAATTAAAGCTTTTTTTAAAAATACTAAGAGTGCGTCCCAAAATAGTTGAATAATATGATTTATTAATGTATAATTT
>CAZHHK010000140.1:0-7343 GCA_964531405.1 uncultured Spirochaetales bacterium
TTTATTATTCCGGTTTTGAGCTTTAAAAGTTCCGGTTTTCAATTTTTGCTAACATCTTTTTAACTTCTTTTACAATATTATATTTAAGGAATAAAGTTATAATTTAAGATTGTTAAAAAAAATCATTGACGCTTTGATTAAATTTTAATATCTTGCACCAGATATTACAATTTAATTTGGAGGAATATTATGGAAGGAATTTCAAATTTACAGAAAGACAGATACAAATATCAGCCAAAACTCCCTAAAGCAGTCTTAGGAGATGTTAAAAATATTAAAGTTGAGTTTGGTAAAGCAACCGAATCGGTTGATAATCAAGCACAAATAAAAGCAATATTTGAAAAAACATACGGTATGCCTCTGGTAACCTTTACAAAAGGGAACAATCCCGATGCAATAAAAAAAATCAATGTTGGCGTAATTTTATCCGGCGGTCAGGCTCCGGGTGGTCATAATGTAATCGCAGGACTTTTTGACGGGATAAAAGCAGGTAATAAGGAGTCTAAGCTTTTTGGTTTCCTTGGAGGTCCGTCAGGAATAATCGATAACAAGGCAATCGAGATTACGTCTGATTTTATCGATCAATACAGGAATACTGGAGGGTTTGATATTATAGGCTCAGGCAGGACAAAGCTTGAAACTACCGAGCAGTTTGATAAGTGTATTAAAGTTTGTGAGGAGAGAAACATTTCTGCAATTGTAATAATTGGCGGAGATGACTCTAATACCAACGCAGCATTGCTTGGAGAATACTTTAAGAAAAAAAATAGTCCTGTACAGGTGATTGGTGTGCCGAAAACAATCGATGGAGATTTAAAAAATGAACTTATAGAAACTTCTTTTGGTTTTGATACAGCGGCAAAAACTTATTCCGAACTTATAGGCAACATATGCAGGGATTCAAATTCTGCAAAAAAGTACTGGCATTTTATAAAGCTCATGGGAAGGTCTGCAAGTCATATCTGTCTGGAATGCGCACTTCAAACACAGCCAAACATTGCGTTAATTTCAGAAGAGATAAAAGAAAAGCAACAATCGATTAAAGAAATAATTGATAACATCGTAAATGTTATTGTGACACGATCAAACAATAAAGAAAATTTCGGTGTTGTTTTGATTCCAGAAGGTTTAATCGAGTTTATCCCTGAATTAAGGAAGTTGTTTAATGAATTAAATGATATTTTGGCAAAGCATAATGATTATTTTAAAACATTAAAGTTGTTTGACGAACAACAACAATGGGTAAATAAAAATTTAAGTAAAGATGCATCATATACGTTTTCTTCATTACCAGAGAGAATACAGAAACAATTATTGATGGACAGGGATGATCATGGCAATGTACAAGTTTCAAGAATAGAAACTGAGGCTTTGATAATCGATCTTGTTCATGATAAATTAAACGAAATGAAAGCCGAAGGGAAATTTAAAGGTAAATTCAATGCCTTGAATCATTTTTTTGGTTACGAAGGAAGATGCGCATTCCCATCAAATTTTGATGCTGATTACTGTTATTCATTAGGCTATATTGCATTCTTGCTTATTGCTAACGGATTGACCGGTTATATGGCAAGTGTTAGGAATACATATAAACCAGCGAGCGAGTGGATAGGAGGAGGCATACCTCTCACAATGATGATGAATATGGAGCAGAGACATGGTGAAATGAAGCCGGTTATTAAAAAAGCTCTTGTAGAATTAAATGGAAAACCTTTTAAGGCATTTGCGAGCATGAGAGATACATGGGCAATAAAAACTTCATATTTATATCCAGGTGCTATACAATATTATGGACCGGATGAAGTATGTAATCAACCTACAAAAACTTTATTGCTTGAGCATAGTTAATAAAAAAATAACCCCCTTTATAAAGGGGGTTATTTTTTTAGATGTATTATATCTTATAATAATTAGCAGGAATAGGACTTGAACCTATGACCTTCGGGTTATGAGCCCGACGAGCTACCAACTGCTCTATCCTGCGTTGTTTTGACTGTTCCTGATTTATTATATATATCAATTAAAAGTTTTTGTCAATCTAATATATGATATTTAATTATACCTTTACATATTGTTTAATAAGATTTATTTTATCCTTAAAATAAATAATGAAAATTGAAGCAAAATGATTTATAAATTTAATATTTTATTTTTAAAAAACTATGTGATATAATATAAACATATTAAGGTAAATCGCATGAAAAATCAGATTCAAAATGTATTAGCTCAAAACTCAAACAATGAGATTTCTTATTTATGTGGAAGATGCGGTAAAGAAGTTAATAAAGAAGCAACAATCTGTATATATTGCGGAGCTAAATTGGGCAACATAAAATGTCCTTTTTGTAATTTTGAAGGCGATATAAATGCGTTTAAATATGATACCTGTCCAAAATGCGGCAGGAAAAACAACAGTCTAAAAAACAAGTCAGCCAGATACATAGTTCAAAGGGATACTGTATTTTCAAAAAAGCTTTTTTGGATTTTATTACTGACTCTTCTTTTTTTACTGGGACTAATCGGATTCGTTTTTTTATATAAATTTGACTTAGTCTAAATGGAATCTTAAATGAAACATACAAGTAGATATTTTTTACGGAATATATTGATAATTCTAATTGGTCTTTCCTTTATTGTCTTTCTTTTTATTACACATATTATGGCTGCTTTTATGGTCCCTATAATTGTAGCTTTTTTTACAGCGATGTTTTTGCATCCCTTTATAACAAGACTTAAAAAATTAAAAATTCCTGAAAGTATTGCCATTATCATTGTCTATGTTGTTTTTATTATTATAATATCTTTTGTTATGATTATTCTAGGAAGTTCATTTACAAATTTCATAGGTGATTTACCAGACATAACCAAAAATTTTACCAATGATTTATTGAATATTTTAAATAAGGTTTATGATATTCATATTATTAAAGATAATATATCCATTGAGGAATTAAAACGAATACTAAAAGAAACAATAAGTTTTGATAATTTTAATACTTTTGTTTTAAAACCAATAAATAAAACAATAAATTTTATTCAAAGTTTTATTCTGTTTTCTTTTTCATTAATTTTTATAATACCATGGCTTGAATCAATTTATGACAAAGTACTCCTTGCATTCCCAGGTAAAAGAGGGAAAAAAATCAACGAAATCATATTAACAATCATAGAAAGAATACAAGAATATATGTCTGCAAAATTCATAGTAAGCTTAATCACAGGATTTACCTGTTTTATAATCTGTCTTATTTTTAATGTTAAATATGCTTTATTATGGGGATCTATTATTTTTGTTTTAAATTTTATTCCTTATATTGGCTCGGCAATCGGAGTTTCATTGCCTGTGATATTGCATTTATTGCAATATCAATCATTGTTAAGTTCTTTGTTATTATTGGCTACACTTATGGTTGATAATACGCTAATATCATATTTATTGGAACCTCTAATCATGAGTAGAGGAGTTAATTTAAACCCGCTTTTCATTTTTATTTCATTATTACTCTGGGGATTCGTGTGGGGTATAGCCGGAGTATTATTGGCTGTGCCTATGATGTCTGCGTGCAATTTAATTTTTGAAAATATAAAGCCTTTTAGATTCATCAGTATTTTGATAAGTGCAAAAGAAAAAAAATTGCCAAAAAACAATAAAGATGTTAAAAATAGTAAAAAATGATTTTTGCTTAAATTTTAAAGAACATTTTTTATATTCATCCGGACAACTGCCAGTGTAGCTCAATGGTAGAGCAATTCACTCGTAATGAATAGGTTGAGAGTTCGATTCTCTCCACTGGCTTTTTTATACTTAAAAGCATTCTATTTGTTCGTTTCTTGCTTTTTTACAGCCAAATAAATACTTTCTAATTTAAAAAAGGCGAGAGGCAGATTAGGATAAATATAAGAGGCTTGTCTTGCAGTTAAGATTATTTTTACTTATGCTTTTATTTTTAGTACTCCCTTTTACAACATACGCCGAAATAATCGAAGATCTTACGAATGATTATACTATTACAATCGATCTAACAAAAAATAAAAAAAAAGATGCAACGTCTGATAAAAAAGATCAGACTGATGATGAGAAAAAAGGAGACAAAGATCAAACAGATGATATTAAAGAAAAAAAATATATATTTGGGAATAAGTGGTACTCTAGGCAAAATTTTTATATAATGAATTCATGCGAGATGGGGTTAAGCGGGACAAAGGATTTTATAAGTGAAAGTTTTTTATTTAAATATAGATTTAGATCAAAAAATAATCATGCTTTTGCAATAAGATTATTTCATCATGGATTTGCTCCCGGAGTTTTTAGTGGCAATTTTACATATTTTAATTTTGCTGTAATGGGAGGCTTTGAATATCTCTATAAGATTTTTAGTGCAACGGAAGGTTTTTTTTTATGGTCTGACCTTGGTGGGACTAATAAAGGAGTCGCTACAGGTCTTGGTATCGGATTGGGCGATAGGAATAAAAACGGCGTTGAGTTATATATAAACTACATGCATAATCTAGCTGTTATAAGCAGATTAGATTTTTACTTTTTGTTCGCTGATATTTTTGTGCTTCGCGGAAAACTTGGCATAGATTTAAAATTCACCGAAGGCATGTCGGATATAGATATTTTTACATTCCTAAACGGACTTTATATAGGTGTATTTGTCAAACAGATTTTCAGGATAGAGCTTGGCGGAGGATTTACCGTGAATCAATATGGATACTTCAGCGGTTTTGGTGGGGCAATTTTAATATTTAATATTTATTAAAATGGAATTAATTATGAATACATCATGTATTATAAGCATAGGCAATGAGCTTTTAAAAGGCAAAATAGATGATACAAACGCTTCATACATATCCATGTGGCTTAACCAACGCGGGATTACAGTAAAAAAAAGAATATCGGTAAACGATAATGTAGACGATATATATAATGCTTTGACAGAATCAAAAGGCTCAGATATTGTTATTATAACCGGAGGGCTTGGACCAACGGATGATGATCTAACACGTGAAGGCTTTGCAAAGTTTTTAAACAAAGAGCTTGTCTTTAGTGATGAAGCATGGAGTAAGATTGACTACTTCTTTAAATCAAGAAACATTCCCACAGCAGAATCTAACAAAAAGCAGGCGATGATAATCGATGGCTGCGAAGTATTGCCTAACGACAATGGCACTGCTCCAGGCTTATTATATAATCATAATGGTATTATATACGTATTGCTTCCTGGTCCTCCTAAGGAAAATCGTCCTATGATGGATAATTATCTTGATGAAAAACTTAAAAATTTGAAATTTGTTGATAGTGACATAACAACCGTTATTATAAGAGTATATAACACAGGAGAGAGTACTTTAGCCGATATTTTCAAAGATTATAAATCCGACTGCAGTATTGGATATTATTTTACAGATAAAGGCTATGTAGAAATACATATTACAAAATCAGGACCGAATAAAAATAAAAATCAGAAGGACGTTGATTATTGTTATAGTCAGATGACGACTATGCTTTCTAAGAATAAAATATATTTTACCGCCAATAACGACCTTTCCTATTTGCTTTTTGATAGTTTACGGCAAAATAATCTAACAATATCATTTGCCGAATCAATAACCGGAGGGAAGCTGTCAGCAGAGTTTGTTAAAAACGCTGGTGTTTCGGATGTCTTTTATGGAGGAGTTGTAGTTTACTCTAACGAAAGTAAGATAAAAATTTTAGGAGTTAACGAAGATACGCTTATCAATCATGGAGCAGTGTCAGAAGAAACTGTTAAAGAAATGGTTGTGGGATTAAAAAAAATTTTTAACACAGATATTTGTATTGCAACATCCGGCATTGCAGGACCATCCGGAGGGAACGATAAAAAGCCAGTTGGGCTTGTTTATTTTGGATTTTTAATGGGGGATAAAATTATAACAAAAAAAGAAATATTCACCGGCAATAGGATAAGGATAATAAATAAAGCGGTTAATTTTTGTTACACAACGATTCTTGAATTAATTGAAGAAAACAAATTTTTTTTTAAATGAAATTCTTAAATATGGATTATTAAATCCACTTTTTAAATTTTAAAAAAAGATAAGTACCTATACTTATAACGACCATCCCGAGAAAAAATAATGGATAAGAAATCATCCAATTATCTTGTCCTGTAATCATTGACCACTCGGACATACCCCCTACTCCCGTCAAAACCGTTAAAGGCATAAAAATAGTTGTAATAATAGTAAGCCTTCTTATAACATTGTTTAATTTGTGATCCATATTGGAGAGAAATATATCTGTCATATTGATCAATGTTTCACGATAAATTTCGATCTGATCGATAATTTGTATAAGATGATAATTTATATCTCTGAAATACACGGTAATTTCATCGCTTATAAAGTCGGATTGCCCTCTGTCAATTTGATATAAAACCTCTCTTAAAGGCCAGATTGCCTTTCTTAAATATATTATGCTGTTTTTTATCATATGAATGCTTTTTATTATATCCCTGTTTGTAGTATCCATGATTATATCTTCTAGATTATCAATTTGTTCTCCAATTTTTTCAAGGACTATCATATAATTATCCACCACAGCATTGATAAGAGAGTAAGCCAAAAAATCAACGCCGAGTTTTCTTAACTTACCTTTATTGCTTCTTAAAGAATTTCTTATGCCATCAAAAATATCCCCTGGTACTTCCTGAAAAGTAATTAGCATTTTTTTAAACAGTATAATACTTACTTTTTCGGATATGATTTTTTGATTTTTATAATAAAGCATTTTAAATACTATATAACTATAATCATCAAATTCTTCAAATTTGGGTCTTTGATTGATCTCAGTGATATCTTCGACTACAAGAGGATGAATATTAAAATTACTGCCGACTACATCTATTATTTTTTTATTGTGAATATTATCAAAATTAATCCAGACAAATCCTTTTGTACATTTATATTTAAGGCAATCTTCCAGATTTTCGAATTTTTTTTCTATAATAAAATCTTCGCCATAGTTAAACAAGGTTATATCAGCATTTTTTGAATAATCATACTCTCCATAGGAAAATAATTCTGCTTCACAAGCATCGATTATTTTTTTGTCAGTATTTTGTTGATTTTTCATTTTTATCCTAAAAAGCCCCCTCAAACGTAAAAATAAGTTTATTTTACTTTAATCTTTATATTATTTGTTATTAGACATTTCTCAATTTATACTTTAAGGGTGCTAAAATACTTACGCACCTTATTATTATCCAATATTAGCTCAAAATTTTATTAAGTTAATGAACCTCCTCGCAGCAAGCTGACGGGGTATCAAAAGAATGGGAGCCAACGATCTTCTTCTTTGT
>CAZHHK010000141.1:0-7246 GCA_964531405.1 uncultured Spirochaetales bacterium
TATTTTTTTTAAAAAAATATATTTTTTTTACATTATTTGTTGACTTTTTTTTAAGTATTCGTATAATAAAAAAAAGAATAAATATTGTATCTGTATTTTGAAGGAGAATTATATGAAAAAATGGGGTGTATTACTGCTTATATTAGTAATGGCTTTTTGTATAACTGTTTCTTATGCCGAAAAAGCTGTATTGATTGACTTTAATAGATTAAAAGCTAACGGCAATGGGATACCAGAACAAAGTTTAGATGCAAATGCTGCTGAAATGACAAACTACAAATCACATGATCCAGTAAATAGAACACAGCATATGCCAACGTTAATCGATTATTCTGCTATTGCTAAAGATATTGGTTCTAATTTTAAAGAGGAGGATTTAAAAAAGGTTTCAGTATCATTATCAGCATATAACTGGGATGTTTTTTTGAATTCATCTGCTGCACACAATGAAAATAAAACTTACTCATATGCAAAAGAATGGCATACAAAATATGTACCTATCCTTGCAGACGATACCGAAGTAACAAATGTACAAAAGAGCGAATCAACAAATCCTCCTGAAGGCTTAACAATATTAGGTATCAGGATAAAATATCCTGAAACTCCATATAACTGTTGGGCTATAATCCAGCCTCCATTTGAAATACCTGCTTATGAAAACAGAACAACTGACTATAAAGGTAATTTATTACCACAGGATCAACTCAATGATCCCAAAAATTATGGAGCTAAATTTGAAAATGGCTATGGAGTTGTAAAAAATGTAGGCAACATAAAATCAATAGATATTAAAGTTTACGGTTGTCAGTTTAAAAATTCGCTTGCTGTTATATTAAAAGACGACAATAATGTTGTTACAGAATATCATTTGCCACAATATCTAGATTTTGATGGCTGGAGAAAATTGACATGGAATAACCCTAATTATATTACAAATGCTGCAAACAGAAATTTATATATAGTACCGCTTTATCCAAGAAGCCAGCCTTATGTAAAATTATACGGCTTTAGAATCTATAGACAAGGTGACCAGATTGGTGGAGATTTTGTTGTATACATCAAAGATGTTGTAATAACATATGATAAAGCAACTTTAGAAGCAGAAAATTCACCTATAGAACACGAAGAAGCGTGGGGTATCTTAAAGCAAAGAACAATTGAGGCAAAAAATAGAGAATTGAGAAAGATAGGTCATAATCAAATACTCAGATATATTGAAAAACTAAAGATGCATCAGGACAAACCAACTACTACAACAACTACTAAGCAGTAATTATTAATTAAAATAGATATCAAGCTGCCTTGCATAAAGGCAGCTTTTTTATTAATTATTTATAAAAAAATTCTTGATTCTCTTTTTTAATATCTCAATACCATCATTTTTTAATGCAGAAATATATACGTCACCATCATAATGATTTATTATTACATCACTTTTTCCATTAATCAACAGGTCCTTTTTATTAAAAACCCTTATCACCGGTATTTTATCGGCATTTATTTCTTTTAAAACATTATCCACGGATTCTATATTTTGCTTTATCAAGGGAGATGAAACATCTATAACATGTATAAGCAATTTCGAGCTGTTAACTTCATCAAGCGTTGATTTAAATGAAGATACAAGAGTATGAGGAAGCTTATTTATAAAACCTACCGTATCAGACAAAAGAATCGATAAATCGTTGTCTATATATACTTTCCTGATTGTAGAATCCAAAGTTGTAAAAAGCATATCCTTTGCCTGCTTTTTTTCCCTGGAAAGCAAATTAAATAATGTTGTCTTCCCTGCATTTGTGTAACCAACAAGGGAAACTAAATTTTTATCTATTCTGTTTTTTCTTCTATTTGCCATTTGTCGGTCAACTTTTTTTAATCTACTCTTAATAACAGATATCTGATCCTTAAGCATTCGCCTATCAAGCTCGATTTGTTTTTCTCCCTCTCCTCCCCTCATACCTATGCCGCCTTCAACTCTTGAAAAATGATCCCATCTATTCTTTAATCGGGGAAGCATATACTCAAGGCTTGCAAGCTGTATTTGAAGTTTTGCCTCGTTTGTTTTGGCTCTTTTATTAAATATATTAAGAATTATCTCGGTTCTTCCTAGCACATTGCATCCAAGATATTTCTCTATATTTCTCTCCTGTATCCCTGATAATTCATTGTCAAATAAAACCACATCAATTTTATTATTCATAACAAAACTTTTTATTTCATCAAGCTTGCCTTTGCCAATATAATATGCCGGATCTATATTTGATTTTTTTTGAATAAATTTCTCCAAAACAACAATGTTTAAACTTTTTGAAAGCATCTCCAATTCATTCAATGATGAAACAATTTCATAATCTTCATTTTCCGGATTTTGTACTGAGACAGCAACCGCTTTATTAATCTTATTTAATTGAAGTTTCTCCATATTATATTATTTGTTAAACCTTTTTTAACATGATATACATGAATATAAAAGCACCCAGCAAATAACACAATATGCCGATTATAAAGGATGTTGTAAATCCGTAAGTTGCAGAAATAAGTATTGACAAAGTTGATGCAATTGTTGCACATGCTCCATTAACGCCAAACATAAGCATTGCATATTCGTTTGATGTCTGTTTTTTGATTTTTTCAAGAGCCTGAGGGAATGGTATACCCATCAAAAAAGTCAACGGGAATAGCATAATAATTGAAATTATTAATTTTGACTGAAAACTGTATTTTGCAAAAATCAAAAACAAACTATCGATAAACAACTGATTAAATAGCAATAGCACTGGTATAAGAATAAAGCATAAAATATTAATCCATTTTGGTAAAAACCTGCTTGCAAAGCTACCTATACCGCTAAAAAATAACAATCCGCCAAGCGTAATAATCAATGAATATGTTGGATTGCCAATAAATCTCTGATACTTCTGCATCAAAACTATCTCAACTAGCATATATGCAAAACCCAAAATACTAAAATATATTACCTGTATAAATAGATTTAACTTATATTTTTTTATTTTACTTATTATCAAAAATAGTAACGGAATAAACAAAACAGAGGATAGCAATAATATTATTTTTAATAAATCTTTTACTTCTTTTTTATTTACATAAATGTTAAACGGGAATGGTTTATCATCGGTTGTTGGAGATATATCTATAATGTACGGAAAATCAATAGAGTCAAATATTTTCTGTATTCCATGCTTTTCATCTTCAGAAATATTTTTTAAATAATATCTGTCATAATTTTGATTATATCTGTATTTAGATAAAATATATTGTAAATCTTCCAATCGTTTTATATTCTTTACGATGTTATTATTAAAATCATAAGCGCTGATATTATCAGATATATATATAGTATTAAAAGACCTTTGAGGATTATTCAGATATTTACTTAATTCAGTATTTACTGTTTTATTTTTATCAGGATAAAATTCTACATTTAATGAAGGATACCATTTTAAAAGTGCTTCTAAATATTGATCCATTTTTATCAATTCTTTTTCAGTAAATGGATTTCTTTTAATAATTACCGTCCTAAACGCATTGTTACTACCCCAAAAATCCCATGAAAATACAAGAATATTTTTTTCAGGCTCAGCGATATTCATTTTTTTCATAGCTGCATAAATTGTATTCATAAATTTAAAAAATGCAAATTTTGATCGTGGATTTAAGATAATTTCTTCGTATACTACATATCCTCTATCGGTGAGTTTATTAAGAAGAAGTTTGGTACCTTCTATGGTATGAAAATATTCAGGACTTAAAGTACAATTAGGACCATGTTCCATATGTATATTCATTAAGGTTATCATATCATATAATTCATCAGTAGACTCTAAAAATGATCTGCCTTCTCCAGAATAAACTTTTACATTATCATAAGGTCTGCATGCGAAATCAGCATATTTGCCATCTTCCATGATCTTTCTGACAATAGGATTAATCTCTATACCGCTTACCTTTGCATTTTTTAGTCTTTTACATGATTTAACTATACCATCAGCCGACAAGCCTATAATGAATATATTTGCATTATCAATATGAGGCACTCTTGGATCAAATAAAGCACCATTATACGAATCAATACCATCCAGTATGACTCCATCCATGGAATAATTCATATAATCATCATCGCCGAGTAATTCTACTCTACCCAAAAGGTTATCTTCCGAAAACAGTATGCGTTGATCATTACAATAAATTTTATATAATTCTTTTAACGTCGGGTGAGATTTTATATCAAAATTCATATCATAAGTCTTAATTATCCCCAACTGACTTAAAAGATACTTTGCTCTCAACTTGTCATAATTATCACAGTTAAGCTTGTAATAATTGTCATTCATATCCTTCCTATACACTCTTGAAATAAATTTCTTATCATAATCATTTTTAAGAAGCGGCAATAATTTATTCTCATAAATGCTTGAATCAATTTTATCAGGAATATATAAATTATTCTTTAAAAATAAAAGCAAACCGGTAAATAAAATTATCGGAACAACTTTAAATAATATGCTGCCCAACAAATTTTTAAATTTAAATGATAATAAAAAAATGAACATAACAGGGATAAAGCATATTATAATCATTGTATTTTCCGATTTGAAAATCGGAACTAAAATAATAGGCAAAACAACACCAAAAGCCGAACCAGTCAAATTCGTGAAATATATTATTGTTGATTCTGCCTTAGCAAAAATAATTGATATTATTACCGAACCGAATAAAAACGGCAAAATTAAAAAATAAGGATACTTTAATTCTCCAATATTTATAATGTTATAATATGATAAACCCAGAGATACAATAAATCCTATGCTTGATAATAACATAATTAAATTTGAACTAATTCTTGATAAATAAAAACTTAAAAATCCTCCGATAGCCAGTCCAAGCAACGCAATTGAAATCACAAAAGTAGCTTTTAAATAATTTGTAACTATCAGTAGTTGATGAAAATATATCATCTCGACTGATATTATAATCATCGAAAAAAGAAACATTGTAATAAAATTAAAAATTACATCTTTAATAACTAATTTATTTTCCATAAATAGTAAATCCTTAAATATAATATATAATTTTTTGTTAAATAAAATAATATTTATCTTTATTCCTTCACAACCTTTTTAACGATCAAAAAATATTTAGATATATCTTCTTTACTCTCTTAACTGTAAAAAGTGAGGATAAGACAAATTATTTTAAGTATAGTAAAAAAACAAACATTATTTATCATTACCACTTTGATCATCATCATTAAACAGAAGCATATATTCTTCTTCATTAATGCATTGTTCTTTATTTTCCAATAACGTTGCCCTTGAATTATGCTCCGATATTAACTCCATTTTATTTTTAATATTATTTATAAATGCCACTATCATACTGTTTTCCAATTTAAAATTTTTTATAATTTCAACATCTTTAATTATTTTATCCAGCAAATTATAAAACCTTTTTAAAGTAAAACTATAAGTTTTTAACAAATCATCTTTACTATAAATATCTTTAAATTTTAAATACTCTATCCAAATATTATCCAGATTAGAATTTATAAATCTTAAATCAAAATTTATTTTATCAATAAAAAATTCCGGATCAATATCTTCATCAAGCATACTCTTATTAAATAATATAATCTTATTAATCAACATTAAATTATTTGACATTTTATTCATTGATTAACTCCAACTGAATAAATCACTCACAATATTTTAACATAAAATAAATAATAATACTATTATATTATTTTTTATGGCTTACAGAAATACCATCTCCTATATTTAAAAACAAAGTATCAAAATCCCCATCTTCTATAATCATTTTTGTAAATTTTTTTATAAAATTAACGCCATTTAAATATTTATTCTCAAGATCGGCATCAATTACTTTGCCATTAAACAATAAATTATCGGCAATTAAAACACCATCTTTATTCAATATTTTTTTTAATAAGGGTAAATAATCGCAATAATCCTTTTTCATAGCGTCAAGAAATATTAGGTCAAAATTAAGATCATTATTTTCAAGAAATTTGAAAGCATCCTGATGTATTATATTTATATTAGTTATATTAAACTTTGATAACAAATTCAATCCTCTGTTATACCTGTTTTTATCTTTCTCTAAAGATATGAAATTTTTAATATTATTGAGATTTTTATGGATGAATAAAGATGATGCCCCAGATCCAAATCCTATTTCTAGAATATTTTTGGGTTTTACTATATTGCAAAACCAATTTAAAAATAATGCTGTATCAAAACTTATTGCTGGAATAAAATGCTCATTATCAAAATTTATAATTTCATCATAGAATAAAATAAGCTCACTATCTTTATTAAAATTTAAAGAATTAATATAACTAAATGACTTATTATAGTCCATTTTTGGAAAATATCATAAATATTTTTAAATTTGAAGTATTTTAAATTAAATTTGACTTTGCTATAAAAAATAATTATCATTTTTTTATATTATAATTTCATATTACAACAGATATTCTGCGAGAAAATGGTGAATATAAAATTTACAAAACTATGCATTAAAATACTATTTTATGAAATACTAATTTGTTTGGTACCTACTTCAATTTTGTCATATTTTGTAATCAATGCCTTTGATTATGCAAAAAATAATATGATAGTTTATATAATCCTTGTAGTAGCCGCCACCAGTTTTAATATATTTAGTTCATTAATATTAAAGTATTTTTCATCCATTAATTTACGTAAAATACTAAAAAATGATAACGAAATTTCGATTAAAAATGCAATTAATGAAATTAATAATATCCCAATCTATCATTCTTTACTGGCATTTTTTGAATGGACGTTTACACCTTTAATTTTTATATTTATCCCGTTTATAATAGGCAATAAAATAACTTTTATAGAATTTTTACACAGTACTATATTTACATTTTTAACAGCAATAGTCCTTACTCCCTTATATTACCTACTTGTTAAAAATGAATTTATTATAGTATTTGATTGGTTAAAAGATATCAAAGATTTAAATAGTCATAAATCAAAAATAAAAATCAGTATATCATTAGAAATACTTTTTGTACTCATAATATCGATTTTATATCCTTCAGGCAATTTAACTTTTTTAATTTATTTATCAAACAATAATTTTATAAATCTTAACAGACTTAATCTAGGAATAGTACTTATCTTTTTTGGATCAATAGTAATTTCTGTAATAGAAGGTATTATACTATCAAAAATTT
>CAZHHK010000142.1:0-7236 GCA_964531405.1 uncultured Spirochaetales bacterium
AAATATTTTTATCATTTTTATTTTCTTTAGGACACAATATTTATTATACCACCCAAATGCAAATTATTTTTATGAATTATGGACAATTTTTATGATATTGGATATAATGTTATTATTTAGGAATAATAATGAAGAATATAATCAAAGGCATTTATTGGAGCCTGTTGCCAAAAAAGATCTATGGTTTGACAGGAGCTCCGGGAACAGGCAAAAGCTTTAGGGCTTTTTTGGTTGCAGATAAATATAATATAAAATATATAATTGATGATGGTTTATTAATCAAAGATCAGCAGATTATTGCTGGTAAATCGGCAAAAAAAGAGCCTTATAAAATCAGAGCGATTAAAACTGCAATATTTAATGAAACAAAGCATGCACGTGAGGTACGTAAAGCTTTATATAAAGAAAGATATAGAAGTCTTTTAATCATAGGGACTTCTGAAAAAATGCTAAAATTGATCACCAATAGACTGCATTTGCCTAAGATCAACAAAATAATAAAAATAGAAGATATAGCCTCTGAAGAAGAGATAAGGGAAGCAAGAAAAGCCAGAAGAAAACATGGTAAACATGTTATGCCTATTCCATTAATCGAAGTTAAAAAAAAGTATCCCAATATTATTCTCCATGCAATTAATATGTTTTCTAATAAGCCGAGAGGATTTTTTTTTAAGAGAAAAAGAAGCCAGATAATAGAAAAAACAATTGTTAAACCGGATTACAGTACCACGGGCAAGATTACAATTTCAGAAACAGCATTACTTCAAATGGTAAGCCATTGCATACAGGAGTATTCTGCCGATATAAAATTATTGAAGCTTATAATCACAGATATTGGCGGAGATTTTTATCTTAAAATAAAAATATCTTTGCACTACAAGATTAATAATTCAAATACATTGAGAGAAATCCAGAATATCATAAAAAATAAAATTGAAGAATTTACAGGTATAACAATTAAACAGGTTGATATTTATATTTCAAAAGTAACACAAAATAATTGATTATGAATATACTGTTAAGTATAAAATAAAATAACAGTATTACCTACTTTGATCTTATCGCCGTTATTGAGTTTGATTTTTTTACAGGTTGGGATCTGTTTGTCATTGATATAAGTGCCGTTTGTACTGTTTGTGTCTTTTATATAAGCAACATCATTTTCAAAATTTACTATAGCATGAAATCTTGAGACATTTTTATCAGCAATTATCAGTTGATTTGATTTATCTCTGCCAATGCTGATTACTTTATTGGACAGTAATTTGCTCTGTCCCCTTACCTCAAGGCGAGGCATGGATGATTTTGCATCGATTTTTGCATTTTTCATTGTTGCCATGTCTTCATCACATTGAAAAACGCCTGTATCCTGATGAAACAAATCTTTGCTCATAAAACATCCTTTATTAAAAATATTTTATTAATGATTATACACTTAAATTGTAATAAATCAATGTTATTTATCAGAAATCTCTATATTGATTTTTTTTTTTAATGAAAGGCTGACAAAAAATATGGTCGCAAAAATTGTAATAAAGATAAAAATATATAATAATATGTTTTTTATATAATCCTGATTTATCTGATTATGAGATAACATGTATCCAAGCCAGATATATAAAATTGTCGTAGGCAAAATACCCACAGCCGAACCAAGAGTATAAGTATAAAATTTTATTGATGTAAGACCATAAGCTACATTCTGAAAGTTATAAGGGACAATAAAAAACAATCTAAAAAATATTACAGCCCAGCCATGATATTTCTTTGTAACATCATCCAATATTTTAAACATTTTTGTCGCGCCGAATTTTTTATTGAATGAATCTCTGAAACAATATCTGGAGTTAAGGAATGATACAGCCAAGCCTATAATCATACCTGACCAGCCAAGTAAAAATCCGTATAAAGGCTTATATAAATATCCGCAGATAAAAATAAAAAAGAATGTGGGCATCATTGCCAGATTAAAAATTATATATAAAAATATTATGACAACAGGACCAAAAAAAGAAAGATTGAGTATCATTTTTTTTACATTTTCTACATTTTCATAGGTAAAATATTTATTGATCTTAAACAAAAAGAATAATAAAAAAAATATAGTAAGGAAGATTAGAAAGGAAATTTTTAGGATGTTTTTTTTATTAAATATTTTATTAATCATTATCTGTCTTTATTTATTAATCCATTGTCATACATATATTGATAAAAATCATTATCATATTCATAGATATTCATATTTTCAGATTTAATCCCATAATACATCATATTTTCGGTTTCCATACCCCATATAATCCTGCCTGTTTCTTCAAAAACAATATCTGGATTCTTTAAGAATATCTTATAATTAACTATTTGAGAAATTTCAAGGTTTTTTACATCTAATGATATCAACAAACCGTTTTTGCTTATATTTAATATTATACCTTTTGCTTTCAAATAATTATTTGATTTTTTATCAAATAATTTAACTTCGATTTCTATATTATAAGAATTAGTCGGATATCTAAAATTAATCCGTTTTTCATTTTTATAAAAACCGCTCACACTCTTTTTATTGTTTGTTGTAAACATTGTAAAAATCCCTGCTATACTTTTTTAAAAATACCTGATTTAATTATACAACTAAAAATATTTTTTTAAAATAGCCTCCAGTTTAGTTTTAGTGTTTTGTGGCCATAAATCTTTTTGAGTAATAATGCTCACCGATAGACTCGATCTACATGGGCAATTATCATTTTTAATTTTTGGAATTACATTTGAAAGCAATTTTTTTGCCGAAATTATATTTTTATTCATATTCTCAATTACCATTTCCACAGTAACGACTTCTTCATTTTCTCTCCAGCAGTCATAATCCGTTGATAATGCAATTGTTGCATAACACATTTCAGCTTCTCTGGCAAGCTTTGCTTCCGGGCTTGCCGTCATGCCTATGATATCGCCTCCTATCATCCTGTGAAAGTTACTTTCGGCTTTTGTTGAAAAAGCCGGTCCCTCCATGCATATATATGTTTTATTGGAATGATAGTCTATATTTAACGCTTTTGCTTCTTTTTCAAAAATTTTAATAAGATTACTGCAAAATGGCTCTGCAAAACCTACATGAGCAACAATACCTTCACCAAAAAAAGTTGATGCTCTGCCCTTTGTCCTGTCGATTAATTGATTGGGGAATACTAGATCCCTTGGTTTAATTTCTTCTCTCAGACTCCCTACTGCACTGACTCCGATTAGTGTGTCAACTCCCAATATTTTAAAACCATAGATATTAGCCCTATTATTTAACTCTGAGGGGAGTATTTTATGTCCTTTGCCATGCCTAGGAAGAAATGCGATTTTTATATCATTAAGACTACCGATAACATATTTTCCTGAGGGTGACCCAAAAGGAGTATCAATTTGCTTTTCTTCAATTATTTTTATATTATCAAGATCATAAATACCGCTTCCGCCGATAATCCCTATTTTAATATCATTACTCATCTCTAATCCCCCTCATAAAATAAACGTTTATATTTTTTTAATGTAGAAAAACTCAAGGTTTATGAAATAATTTCATGAAAAAATATTATTTCTGTTATTATAATATAAAAATAACAGTTTGTAAAATATTTTTATATTTATTATTATACAAAAGAATAAGATTTATAATTTTTTATTGGTAATATAGAAAATTAATGATTTTTATAATGCATTTTTAGAATCTTGATGATGCACCAATAATTATTTTTAATCCTTCAAGATAAGTAGTCGCATCGCTTGGAGTTGCATAATACATTCTTGAAAAATCATAATGAACCGTAAGGTTCCATATTACACCGGAGAAATGTATATCCATAAAAGGGCAAACGTATAAATTCCAAATATCCGGCTGTTTATTCAATGAATACTTAAAATTAACAATAACTCCGCCGCTTAATGGGAAATCGGGTACAAGTATAGCAAATTTATAATTTATATCAAAGTCACTTTTTTCACCTTCGTTATTGTAGCCGTATTTTTGTTCATTAAAATACAAAGGCCTTGTTAAAAATGAAAATGTGTGATCGGTAAAGAATAATTTAAAATGAAGGTCAGCGGCTAAGTAAAGGTAATCAAAATTTAAATGTAGAAAATCTGTACCGAAATTCGGCAGTCCTGCACTTACAAAGAAATCAACGTAATCGTTACCCACACCGAAAGTCATACCAAATTTATATTCCCCATAAGGTTTAACAGGGAAGTTTACTCCAGCAATAATCTGAAAAATAAGATTAAAATGGTCATTTTCTATTGGTATTTGCTCAAAAAATAACCCGATATCTGTATCAAAAGAAAAATAATAAAACGCATCTGGAGTATCACTGGTAACATAGTTTGTATTTTGATAAAAATGAAAATTTGCCCTGAACCTGTCTTCCCAGAATTTCAATTGAGTCGACAACCCGGTGCCTCTTATCCTATAAAATCCGATGTAGTCGACGTCTTGTGACTCTGGATAATAAAGATATCCTTTATATTTCGCTCCTTCTCCCAGATATTTATGTGTGCCTGTCCAGAATGAAAGATCAAGATGAGAATCCGCTAAATTCATTGCTTTTACTTCTGCGTGACGAAACAGCATGAAAACCTTATTATAAATATCCGCTGGATCCTCTCTATAGCTTTTTTCAAGCTCGCTTACATTTGCTTCGAATGCAACATTTGCAGCAAATTTATATCCGCCGTCAAAGGATGAGATAAATTTAAAGTAGGTATTGGCTATAAAGCTTTTTAAATTTTTATCATAATGACCATCTGCAATAATTTTTAATTCATCAACGCTTACTGAAGCCGAGAAAATGCCTGTTATTAAAATGAATATATTTATAAATAGTAAAAGATGCTTCATTAATAGCCTCCCACTTTTTTTATCGGATTTTATCCCTAATAACTAAATTATATACTGAATTTATGAAAAAACAATGTATATATAAAAGACTAACCGTTATCTAGATAAAAAGAAAATAAGCTGTTACTCCATATCATAGATAGGTTCCCACTCATTATCAGTGGGATTAGCTATTAAATTCTTGCAACGCTCAAGAAATTTAGCTGATGCCTTATCTCTGTTATTATATTTAAGACATTGTCTAAAATATGCGCCGGCTTCGTTCCATTTTTTATTCTCAAAAAGTTTTAACCCTGCATGAAAATAGTCATAAAATTTATCATCTTCATTGCTAATGTCATTCGATAATACCTGTAATAATCTGAATGTCTGACTGATGCCTTTAATCCTGATTCTGTCTAAAAGCCTCACTTTGAATTTGTTTTCGATTAGTTTATATGTAGTATCGGTAATTATCAGTGGTATATCATATTCATCAGCATATTTAAGCATGCATTCGAGAATCGGGATTGCATTGCCAAAATAAGTATAATATCTTTGATTTTCTTTTTTTACATACTTAAACCATTCTTCCTTGCTGATTATTGCGACTTTGATTTTATCCTTAACATTGTTTGTCGTTACAGGCAGATTATTTATTTGGATAGCGGTATTTATTGCTACTTCTGCATGGTTATAATTTTCAATTTTAGGATTGCCAAAATAGCAGGATACCCGAGTAGAGCTAAAATTATTCCTCACTCCATAATTATTTTTTATTAAAGTTTCAATTTCAGAATTAATCGAACTTATTATTTTTGCAGATGTTTTTGATATGTCTGATTGTAATAATATAGAAGTATCAACCTGCATGAAAGAGCACATATAGACTTTTTCATCGAGATTCCATCTGTTTTTTTTCCAATTATATGCTATAAATTTTAAATATTTTTCACTGATTGATGCCTTATAGATTTTTTTAACTTCTTTTATCCATATACTTAAATTTATTTCTTTGAGAATTAATATACTTACTATGCCATATAAAGAAGTAAACAATACTACTGTAAACGGATAATCTATCAAATAAAATATTCTCAACCCAAAATACAGCAGTGCATTATTAATATTAATAACAACAAATAATAATAATCCATATAATAATTTATTGTTTATTGCTATAGATAATAGTAATAAAATTACAATCAGCATTAAATTTACCAGAATTATAAAAAATAATGGCAATCGTATATAATTCACACCGTATTTAATCGTATTCAATTGCTCTATATATTTATTAACCCAGCCTGAATTATTATTTTGGGTAATAAATATATAAGAAGATTTAAATTTAATTTGATTCGCATTCTTAAAGCCATTCCATATTAGTGCATTGTCTTTTGCCAATTTAAGCATCGAATTAAATTTTTCATCTTTTTGATTGTGGATATTATATATTTGATTTATGGCATTTTCTTCAATAACATAATTATCATATTTTTTTGTATTCGATTTGATGATGTTTAATTCGTTTAAAATATTAACAGCATTCTTTCTTGACTCTATGGAATTTCTAAGATCATTATAGTTAAAAGCAACGATATCAAATTTAATCTTATTATCATATTTAAAACACATCCTGCCTTTTTGATCGTAATAAAGCTTTCTGAAATTATGATTTAAATAGAGAATATTATATTCTGTTTTATTTAAATTCCAGTCTTTTTCTTTTGCATAGATTAAAAAAGGAGCGCTAAGTAAATATTTTTTATCAAACTTATAAATCACATCAATACTGTTGTCATCAAATAATCCTTTTTCAGTATTTACAAATCCGATCCTATCCGGTGGTAAATTAAATAAATTAGCGAAATTTAATTCATCTTGATAATTGGCAAAAATAAGAGGAATCACGGTTTTGTTGATACGTAGCAAATTTTTATAATATTCTTTATTCGAAAATTTTTTTCCTAAAAGATTAAAACCTTTATTATTAGTAACTGGTACTACAGCAAAGCAGTTGTTATTCTCTTTAAAAAAATCTTTTAAATTATCATCATTAAAATAATCCATTAATTTATTAAAATCTGCATCAATGATTATGTATTTAACCTCAGAATTTTTTAAATAATAAAATAGATCTAGTAAATCTCTACTTGGGGTTTTTTTATCAAAATTGATTATATAATAATTATTTTGATCTACTGGTTTATTTGCTTTCTTTTCATTTCTTTCAATGAAATATTTAATAATTGATATATTTTTTAATTTGTCTTCCAAAAATTTTTCAGGGATTCTTAAAAAAGATGTTTTATCATAAAGATATTCTGTAAATAGGGTAACAACTATAAATGAAATTAATAAAAATAAGAAAATATTTA
>CAZHHK010000143.1:0-6966 GCA_964531405.1 uncultured Spirochaetales bacterium
TACTCATACAGAGTTACCTAAATTTTAATTTAAATTATTCACTTTAGAAGTGATTTATTTATCTATTATACGAGGAGATCCTTCTATGAAAAGTTTTATAATAGAAAATGCAAATATAGTTCTTCCTGACAGTATAATATATAATGGAAGCATAGCAGTGCAAAATGGTATTATAACTGTTATTGCTAAAAAGGATGAAAATATTGATCTTGATTTAACCAGAATAAATGCTGGATGCAAGTGGCTCTTTCCTGGACTAATTGATCTTCACAATGATGCAATTGAAAAGGAAATAGAGCCCAGACCAAATGCTTTATTCCCAATGGAGATTGCGCTTTTTTCTCTGGAGTCAAGGCTCCTCTGTCATGGAATAACAACAATATTTCATTCACTTTCATTCGTTGAGGCAGAGTCCAATGTTAGAAATCTTCAAAATATTATGAACCACATTGAAGGCATAAACAGAGTAAAAAAACACGGCTCGATAAGACACTTTATTCATGCGAGATATGAAATCCCCGATATTGCATTTTACCCAATAATAGATGAAATGATTGATAAAGATATGATCCAGCTTCTTTCATTCATGGATCATACTCCGGGGCAGGGTCAGTATAAGGATGTCAGCTATTACAGGCAATACCTCCGTGATGATAAAAAAAAGACACAGGATGAAATAAATAAAATCGTTGCAATGAAAAAGGAAAAATCAACTAATCCCAAGATAATAGATTATCTTTGTAAATTAAAAGATAAAGCTTTAAAGCATGGGCTTATAATAGCTTCGCATGATGACGACAGCGAAGAAAAAATTTTATTTATGAAAAAGATGGGTGTAACAATAAGCGAATTCCCCGTGAACATTGAGACAGCATTAGCCGCAAGGAAACATGGTCAGCATATAATATTGGGAGCTCCGAATGTAATACGGGGAGGATCAAATACCGGTAACATGAAGGCGATCGATGCGATATTAAATAATGCAGCCGATTCCTTATGCTCCGATTATCATCCTTCATCAATGCTTCATTCAATTTTTATGCTTCACAGAAAATACGATATGTGTTTGGCACGAGCTGTAAACATGGTTTCCTTAAATCCAGCAAAAGCATTAAAACTTGATGAAACAATTGGATCAATAGAATGCGGTAAGATTGCAGATATAATATTAGTAAGGGAAATCGATCAGATACCAGTTGTCGAAGAGGTTTTTGTAGGCGGAGTGCAAGTATTAAAGAAAAGGGAAATTGAGGCAGATCATGGTTTTTATGACTGGAATAAAATAAATAAGCTGGAGAATGCAATTGTATTTTAATATAGATATTTTCCCTGAAAACCTTGAAATCAAAGAAAAAAAATTGAGCGAAAAACCATTCATACATCCCTCAGCATTCATCCAGGGAAGCAGGATTGGGGCTTGGACCGAGATCGGTGAAAACACACAGATCATTGAAAGTTTTTTCGGTGACTACAGCTATGATGCCGGTAATGTTTCAATAATTTATTCGGACATCGGCAAGTTTTGTTCAATAGCTTCTCATGTCAGGATAAATCCTGGCAATCATCCTATGGAGAGAGTGACACAACATCACATGACATACAGAAGGGCACAGTTTCGTTTTAAGGATACCGATGATGAGGATTTTTTTAACGGCAGGAGAAATAAAAAATGCATAATCGGGCATGATGTATGGATAGGTCATGCCGCAATAATCATGCCAGGTGTAAAAATAGGTACAGGTGCTGTAATCGGCTCCGGTGCTGTTGTAACAAAAGATGTAGGTGAATACGAAATAGCAGTCGGTGTACCGGCTAAAGTGATAAAAAAAAGATTCGATGACAGGACAAAGGAAAAGCTTTTAAAAATTAAGTGGTGGGATTGGGACAGGAAGACCCTTGAGGAAAGATTCGATGATTTTTACAATCTAGATTTATTTCTCAAAAAATATTATATACCATGATATGGTAAGGATAATACTATGATTGATCTTCATACGCATTCAAAAACATCAGATGGGTCGCTTGATTATAAAGAATTAATCGACCTTGCAAAAAGCAAGAATATAAAATATCTTTCGATAACAGATCATGATACGGTTAAAAATACCGCTGAAGCCGTTCTTTACGGCAAGCTTGCAGGCATTAAGATAATACCCGGCATCGAACTGTCATGCTATGATTACAAAAAAGATAAAAAAGTCCATATACTAGGCTATTATATCAATTATAAAAACGGCAATATAGAAAATTTCACAAATCCTTTAATTAGAGAAAGAGATGAAACATCAAGAAAACAAATTGAAATATTAAAATCTCAAGGGTATCAAATTGATGAATCATATATTGAAAAAATAACTGCCGGAGGAACAGGAATTTACAAACAGCATATTATGGCAAGTCTTATTAAATCAGGATATACCGAATCAATTTATGGGGAACTGTATGATATCCTTTTTAAAGACGGCGGGATTGCCAACTTAAAAATTAAATATTTTAATCCTAAGGATGCAGTCAGACTGATAGTTGAAAACGGAGGAGTCGCTGTACTTGCTCATCCAGGGCTTGATTATAATTATATTGTTATTGAAGATCTTGTTAAAGTCGGACTTGCTGGTATAGAGTTAAAGCATACCAGACACAGTATGCTGGATGAAAAGAGAATTAAATATTATTCGGAAAAATATAACCTGGTTTTAACTGGCGGATCAGATTTTCACGGTGATTACGGAGAAGGGAATGAGGTACTTGGGTCATGCAGTCCCGGTATGACAAATTTAAAAAAACTCTATAAAATATCAAATGGTAAATCGTATGAAATCAATTTTAAATAGCAACAAAGTTATAATGGATCTCGCAAAAAGTGCAGCAATGAATGCGGGGGCAATATTAAAAAAATTCTATAGGCAAAATCATACGGTAAGAGAATATCTGATGCATGATTTAAAACTTGAAATCGATCATTTATGCGAAGATGTAATAATCAAGACGATAAAATCAGAATTCCCTGATCATTGTATAATATCCGAAGAGTCCGGTGAAATTATTGCAGAAAGCGATTTTATCTGGATAATCGATCCGCTTGACGGCACTGTAAATTATTTTAAAGGTCTTCCGTTTTTTTGTACCTGTATCAGTGCATATAGCATTAAGCTCGAATCTCAAAAAGGTGATATCTTGAGCAAAGCTTCTCCTGTTGCAGGAGTGATTTATGCGCCGATACTTGAAGAATTATTTTTAAGCAGTGCCGATGAACCAGCAATGCTAAATAATAAAGAAATAACAGCAAGCCATATAAACAAACTTCAGGATGCGATAATTAATATAAGCATAGGTAGCAGTGAAAAAACGGTGAGCGAAATCTCGTCGATAATTCCAAAGATAGCATGCAAAGTAAAAAAAATGAGAAGCCTTGGATCAACGGCTCTTGATCTCGCATACATAGCAGCCGGATTTATAGATGGAATGATCCATAAAAATATAAAAATATGGGATATAGCGGCAGGTAAAATGATCCTGGAGAAAGCTGGAGGCGCTGTTACTTATATTAAAACAAAAACTCATACCTATGATATTTTTGCATCATCCCCGGGAATTTGCAAAGAGTTTTCACAGATCTTAAGCAGGATAGATAGCGTTCATTGAATCATCTGGTCGAGATAGATTTTTTACAATGCTTTACGACAAAACTTGGTAATAAAATCATGTAACAGGAGTGCGATAGTTATGGAGAAATATACTATTTTTCCTGATGTAACAATTACTGAAAGTGGAATAATATCTGAAAAATTTATTGGCCTCGGGATTGTAAGATTTCGCGATGCATGCAGGTATGTACAGAGACTCCCTTACGGATACAATACAACAAGAGACGACAGGTTAATAATATTCAAAGAAAACAAAGGTAACTGTACCACAAAACATGCTGTAATAGCATCATTGGCAGAAGAATTAAAAATACCTATTTATAAATATATAGGAATTTATGCCATGAATGAACAGGTCGTTACAGGCACAAAAGCAATATTAAAAAAATACAATCTGCCTTATATTCCCATGATTCATTGTTTTCTAGTTTATGAAAACTCGAAGGTTGACCTTACAGAAGGCAATAAAAACGGTAAAAATACATCGATCGAAGAATTTTTTTTTACACAAAGAGTGACTCCAAATATATCCGAAGTTGATGAGTATATGATCTATAAAAAAGCTATGATTGAAATAATTTTAACCAGAATCGAAATGACCGGTATCAGCAACACCGATATATTAAATGCAAGATCGGAAGGGTTAAAACTGCTGCGCTCAAAGGTTCAAAACTGATAAAAAGCAATGAAAAATTATTTTTTTAAAATCGGAATAATATTTTTATTTTTTATATCTGTTTTAAGCCGGATTAATGGCATTAATTACAGGGATTATTCCAAAGGTCCGTTATACAGTAAGAACTTTTTTGCTCCGTATCTGATATACTATAATTTCCCGGGATTTCAGGCACAGATCAGGCAATCAAAAACACTAAGCATCCACTCATCTATTTATTATACAAATGATTTTTTACTGTTGAATAAAAGAACGATCCTAACGGATTATGAAAGCTGTGTAATAGAAAATGGTTTTTCTTATTCTATTACAAAAAAAATAGAATTAGGTGCAGATATAAGGGTATTTTCATATTACGGAGGGTTTCTTGACAGAGTAATAGAAGCTTTTCACCATGTTTTTCTCGCAGGAGCGCCTTGCTACTGGCTAGGGAGGGAAGGTTTCCCAAAAGGTAGAGTGATTATTGATATACCAAATTATAATGATATTTCGCTTAAATTAAACGGTAATTCATTTTCATTTGGAGATATCGATACATACATAAAATACAACTTTTATGACAGGAAATATTTTTCATTCTCAATTGCAGGAGCTTTCAAAATTCCTTCTGGGATGCTTGAAGCATTATCTGGCTCATCTTTTCCTGATTTTGGTTTTCAAATACTTGCAGATTTCAAACCCTTTTATTTTATTACCTTTTATATACAGACTGGTATAGTTGTACCATTTGATGCCTTGTTCAGATTCTTTAAAACAAAGCCTTATCCCATGTTCAACGGCTTAGTATGTATTGAAATAAATCCGGTAAAATATTTTTCATTCCTATATCAGATAAATGTTAAAACTTCATCAATAAGGTCAGTATCTATTGATACTCCTAATTTAAGCAAATTTAAATATCTCTTAAGTGCTCCGCAAATCAACACTCTTGTTGGGATTAAAATCCAATTCTTTAAAGAAATAATTCAGATTTATATAGAAGAAAACACCTATACAAATGCAGGAGCGGATATAACTTTTAATTTAATGTACATACATAAAATGTTTTTTTATTGATTTTTCTTTTTGCTTTTTGGTTTCAAAAATTTTTTTATAGTTTTTTTTGGAAGTATCACATTGAGTGATTTTTTTTTGATACTTAAAGATAATTCCCTACTTAAAAAATGGTCCCCGTCAAGCTGATAAAATAAATTACCAGAAGAGGATTTTATTTTTAAAGAAGTAGTCCTGTAAAAGCTGTTTGCTTTTGAGAAAAAGTAATGATTATTTTCATGATTTCCCGTTATTGTATTCCACAAAACTCCGAGCAGTAATCTTAAAAAATTCAGTCTACCTTTTTTTTTGTAAATTATTACATCAAGCATTCCATCAAATGGATTTGCAAAAGGTGTTATTTTAAAATATCTTCCGTAATGGCTTGTATTTGAAATCAGGACAAATGTCCCTTTTTCTGTTACCCTGTTTTCAATCGATACATCAAGTTGCGGAAAACTGTAATTAAAAAATGCTTTTACTGCTCCCAGAATATAGGCAAAAATGCCAACGGTTTTTTTAATAGAAGAGTTATTTATCTGTTTTAATGAGTAAGCATCAAAGCCAACGCTTGCCATCAGCAAAAAATATCTTTTGTTACACATGCCAAGATCTATTTTTAATTTTTTGCCTTTAAGAATTATTTTACAGATTTTTTTAATCCGCTTGGGAAAATTCATTTCTCTTGCAAAAACATTTCCTGTGCCCCAGGGTATGAGTCCCATCTTAACATCCGAACCTGCGAGCCCGTTTACAACCTCATTGATTGTCCCGTCGCCTCCGCATCCTATAACAACGTCGTATTTTTTATTTGCAGCATTTTTTGCTGTTTCCTCGGCGTGCCCTCGATACTCTGTGTAAATAATATCAATATTTATTTTTAATTTTTTAAAATATTTTAATACCTTAAAAAGTTGCTTCTCATACTTTCCTGTGCCGGAGTTAGGATTAACAATCAAAAGATACTTCAATTTATTATACATTATGGATCTTCATCACATTTATATTAAAATCATAAATTAATCTTTATTTCAAAAATTTATAGACATTATTTCAAGCTCTTTTCTTATATGCCATTTTAATTTCTGCCAGAATTTTTTTGCCTTATTATTTTTTTTAAAAACAAAGATATGACATTTTTTCATACACTCTTTTTTCAATATTTCAATTGATTTCTTAACGAGCTCTTTGCCTATACCCTGTTTGCGGAATTCCTTTTTTACCGCAACATGATGAATATAACCTCTCCTGCCGTCATGCCCGCCGAGAATAGTACCGATCACCATGTTATTAATTACAGCGACAAAACTGCATCCGTGATTTCTTTTTAAATATCTTTTGATGTTTTCTTTGTTATCAGCACTTGAAATCCCAAGCCCATTTGTGCTTTTCCATAATGATAAAGCTTCTTCATAATGTTTCATTGTAAACGGAATTACACGGTAATTTTTTTTATCCACCATAGATCCCTCTATCAAACATAATTTCAGATGTTACTATAGGAAAATAAATATGTACATTATAATAAAATTTTACTGTTATTTTTATGTTTATTTTCAAAAAAATTTGATAGCGTAACAAATACGTGACCTAAGGTCTAAAAATTAAAAAGCT
>CAZHHK010000144.1:0-6946 GCA_964531405.1 uncultured Spirochaetales bacterium
ATTCAAATTATTATCATTAAGCTATGAAATTACTAGTAATTATATAAAAAAAATCAATGATGAAATCACAAATTCAAAATTAAATAATACCAGCTTATGTCTTGTTAATATAAAAATTAAAAACATTAATGAAGTATCCAAAAAATTAAGAAAAAATAAAAAAAATATTATTAATGCAATAATAAGAAATTTAAATAAAAAAATCAGGGATTCTGATTATATTATTGCCTTAAATTATAAAAATAATTTAATTGGTTATATTTTAAATAGCGATGATAAAGTTGTAAAAAATATTATGGAAGATAAAATTAAACCATACATGGCAAACAACATAACTATTAATGATAAGATAATCAATTTAATAATAGATTATAATATAGAAGATCTTCTTAAAAATGAAAATATTAATAGTGTAAAAGATATCATTAAATTATCAAAAAAGTAGCACCTTCCACTCCCCTACGTTTGACTAGCTTAGGAGTGGACAAAATGAAATACTTTTAAGTATAAAATCAAAGCGCCTTATTTAGCAGAGACGAAACAGGTATATAATAAACAATCCATTTTGCCTGATTTCACAAAAAACTCCAGAATATTGCGATATAGCAATATTCTGGAGTTTTTTTTAAGATGGGGGGGGGAATCGGCATTACATTCGTTGCCATCGTGACAACTCATTACACGCCGCCTTCATAAGCTAAATCGCCATACTTGTCGATTTACTCGAAAAAGCCTCATAATATGAGCCTTTTTCAAGCCGCTTACTTCGTTTAGATTCCCTTTATAAAAAAACTCCAAAACACCACTTTGTGATATTCTGGAGTTTTTTGGAGATGGCGGGAATCGAACCCGCGTCTTAAAATACGCCAAAAGCTCTCTACATGCTTAGGTTATCAGTTATTTGCTTAGGATTATAACCGGCAGATAACCAACCCTACTATAATCCGCAAGCTATTAATTTTGCCGTTAAATATAGCTGTTTTTAACGACTATCCTTGTTTGTCTGACGGAAATCCTTAAAAGTACAAGGCTAAACTTCGCCGGTTCCGAGCTGCTTATAATTAAGCAGCTAAAGCTAATTTATCGTTAGCATTTATTTTTTGCAACATTTTTTAAAGTGTTGTAGCACCACTTGCATGCAAAGCTGTTTGAACAACTATAATAATCGAACCCAGTGCATCCCCGGATTTTGATTTAATTATAATATTTATTCATAAATTTTGCAATATGTAAAACTATCAGCTTCTTTTAAAAAAAATCTTTTTCATTAAATATCTGTATGCATTGTTTATTTCTGTAAATTTTTTTTCATTTTCGCTGTTAATATCAGGATGATATTTTTTAGCCAGATATTTATATTGTTTTTTAATCAGATCCATACCAGATGATTCAGGCAATCCAAGTATTTCAAAACTTTTTTTATAATTATCATAATCAGACAAAACTTCCCATACACCATTTAACAAATCGTTAGCTGTTTCATTGTTAAATTTTTTATAATTAGTCTTATCCAGATAAAAATATTTTGAAGACTGGAATTCAATATTTTTATCACCTATCTGCTTTAAATGATTACTGCAATAATCATTGTTTTGCTCCGTTAAGGCACAGCAAAATTTACCAAGATGTTCGTTATAATACCGGCACTGATTTACAGGAGGATAATCCAGCAAAAAAATTCTCATGAAATGAACATGCAAATATTTATTTTCTTTGTAATATTCATCCTGCAATAAATAAAGAATGTGAAATAAAACAAAATGATTTTGAAATAAAGTTAAAGAATCTTCATTTACAATTTCCATATCGTTAAATACAATTTTCAATAATTGACTTTCATAACATGGTTCTTTCAGTGAATCAAGATAATCTTTAATTTTAGAAACATCAACTGATTTTATTTTATCTTCAAAATCACTCATATAAAATTATATAATCCTACTATAAATTTTTTTACAAAAATTAAAAAATTATCTTACTCTTTTAAAATCATCCTCAATCCTTATTATATCATCTTCACCCAAATATGTACCACTTTGTACTTCAATAATTTCTAATTCTTCTTTTTTTGAAGGATTGTAAACCCTATGTTTTATCTTTTTTGGAATAAATATCGATTCATTTGTTTTTAATATAATTTTTTTGTCATTAATTACAACTTCGGCATTCCCTTTGACAACAGTCCATGTTTCTGATCGTTTATTGTGATATTGATAACTGATTTTTTTTTGAGGACGCAGGTAAAGCTGTTTTACCTGATAATTATGCTTTTGAAAAAGTGAAATGTAATAACCCCATGGTCTGTAAACCTTTGTATGATACTCACATTCTTTAGCTTTGTATTTTTTCAATTTATTATAGACTGATTTTACTTCTTCGGTTTTATCATTATCAGACACAAGCAATGCATCAGGCGTGTCTATTATTACAAGATTACTTACATTTATTGTAGCAATCTTCCTATTATAACCATGGACTAAAAGATTATTTGAGTTAATATTAATGAAATCTTTTTTATTTATTAATTTAATAGCATTTTTACTTTTATCCTGTGGCAATATTTCGTGCAATGATTTAAAACTTCCGATATCATTCCAACCAAAGTCAGATGGAATTACTACCACTTTAGGAGTTTTTTCCATTAATGCATAATCTATTGATATTTCATTGAATCTCATAAAATCTTTAACAGATATAATATCGTTTTTATCAACTTTTGATTTAATAAAATTTAAAGTACTGTAAATTTCTGGAGAATAAGTTTTAAGCTCTTCAAGAAATGAAGAAATTTTAAAAATAAAGATTCCTGCATTCCAGTAGTAGCCTCCGTCATTCAGATATTTTAAAGCCCTTTCTTTATTAGGTTTTTCAACAAATTTCTCCACTAAAAAACCATTATGAATTTTTGTATTTGATTTTTTTATATATCCATAGCCGGTTTTAGGTGCATTTGGTTTGATGCCAAGAGTTACAATATAACCTTCTTTAGCAATTCTTTCTGCCATTTCAAAAGTTTTTATAAATTTATTTTTATTCTGTATATAATGATCACTTGACAAAACAGCGATGATGTCATTATCATTAAAAAACAAACAACTGTATGCAATAGCCGCAGCGGTATTTCTTCCGACTGGTTCGATTATTAAATTTTTTTCATTAAAATTTTTAAAAATTTCATTCATCTGATCATAAATTATTAATCTAGAATCATCGTTAGAGATTATATAAATATCTTTGCCGTTATTCTTAGATACTCTTAACGCAGTATTCTGCAACAGTGATTTATCATCGATCAAATTTAAAAACTGCTTTGGATATTGATTTCGACTTAATGGCCAAAGGCGAGTACCTTTACCACCAGCAAGAATTAAATATTTCATATAACTGCATTCTCCATAATTATTACTAATTTTTAAATATCATATTATAATCTTTTAATAAATATTAATTTGATTTTTTTAAATAATTTTGATAATTCTTAAACAAAATTATTTAAGGGAAAATAATTATGCTAAAAAAAATTTTGGCTTTTATTATAACTTTAATATTGTTACTAATATTTAGTACCTGCCAGGTAAATGAGAACACCGGATTAATTACAATCAATAACACTACCAATAATGATATTTCATCAATTAAAATAGGCAATACTATGATAAGCTGTTACCTAAGTAAAGGAAGTAAAGTAGATTACTGGTTTTATTATGTTTTAACCGGCAGTATTACTGGCAGTGGCATGTCAAAGGCTATCATTGTTGAAGAAGATACTGCTGATGAAACCCGAGATCCAGGTACAAGCCTTGTCTTTAAATTGAATCATCAATATAAAATTGATATTATTGATTATAATAACCAAAATTGGTTTTATATTTATAGCGGTACAAAGGTAGGCTCAAGTTACGAAGACGACGATAAAGACAAACCTTGGGATTAATATTATTTAAAGATAACATCAATTATCTTTATTTCTACCCGCCTGTTTAAATAAAATTTTGATGGATCCTTCGTTACTTCATTGCTACTTCCATAACCTTTTGCGGACATTTTTATCTTGTCGTTAATTATTTTTTGCTCAATCAATGACTTAATATAATCTGCTCTTTTTTGGCTTAAGAAAATTTCATTTTCAGGTTTTTCTATGTTTGCAGTATACCCTGATATTTCGATATTCGCAACGTCACACATTTTAAGTGCAATGATTATTGCGTCGACTTTATTAATTTCACCATCATTTAAAATTGATGTATTTTTTTGAAAGTAAATTAAAGAATTATTCTTTATTAATTCATTGAATTTCGATATTTTATCTGTATTTTGTTCGATTGCATCTGATTTTTTACTTATAATATTTTTTGAATTATTTTTTACTATAAAACCAATAGCAAGTATAATAAAAACTAGAAGAGCAGATATGATAACCATTGTCTTTAAATAATTTAATTTTGTTTTTTTATAAGGGATATATTTTATTTTTATTTCCTTTTTATCCCTAACAATATTTCCTGCTTTCAATGTGGCATCATTTGCTCTACCGACTTTTTTTTTTGACATAATATTGTTTGCCTTTAAGGTAAATATGTATGATTATATTTTAACAAAAAAAACAAATAATATCAAAATTTTATTTATAAAATCACTTCTATTCTATTTCTCCCGTTTAGTATCGTTTAATTTATGCTTAAAAGTATAAACTTAGCAATCTTGCCAAAATTAAAAAAAAATGACTCTTATGATAATCATATTTATCATGAGAGTCATTTTGTGTGAAGAAAAATTACATAAAATTAATAATATCATTTGATCTTGCAATAAAATTGATTAATCTTGTGCCCTTCAAGTTGTTTTGTGCCAGTAAAGCAAGATCATATATCTGATTAATCCTATTTTTGATTTTTTCTGCATTTGCGGAGTCGCCAGCAAGATTAATCAACTCCTTTACAGAATTATTGTTTGAATTAATAACAAGTGTATGATCATTAAACATATCATTTTCTGATAATTTTGACTGAAACATATTCATCTCTTTAAATCTTCTTGTAAACTCTGATAAAACTATTATTGCAGGAGTTTTTTCATCTTTTAAGAATTTTACCTCAATGGTGAGATTTTTATTGTCGGTTTTTAATTCTTTTTCAAATAATTCCTTAATTTTATCGTTTGTTGTTTTATTGGATTCATCCACGATTTTTGAATCTTTATTATCGTCGGATAGAGAATCATGTGTATCACTGTCTATTCGGGAGAATGATATTTTGTTATTACGCATCTCTAAAAACTGAATAAAATGTACATCAATAACAGTATTCAAGATTAAAGCTTCCATACCTTGAGCCTTAATCATGTTTATATAGGTAATCTGATTTTCCTCATGAGAAGCATATAAGATAACTTTTCTTCCGTTTTTTTCAGAAATAAAAGCCTTATTCTTTTCAAGATATTCGTCAAGTGTTTTATAAACACCATCAGTTGTTTTATATAATATTATGTCTTTTACAGCTTCATAAAATTTTTCATTATTCAAACATCCAAATTTAATGAAGATATTAATATCATCCCAATTTTTTTCAAAATTCTCTCTTTCATTCTTAAATAATCCGGTAAGCTTGTCTGCAACCTTTTTTGTTATATGAGATGAAATTTTTTGTACATACGGATCATTCTGCAGATATGATCTGGAAACATTCAATGGGAGGTCGGGTATATCCAAAGTACCCTGAAGCAGTGTTAAGAATTCCGGGATAAGATCTTTTACATTATCCGAAATAAAAACGTTATTACAAAATACCTTGATCCTTCCTTTTGTACTATCAAGTTCATGTCTTAACTTAGGAAAATAAAGTATCCCCTTTAATCTAAAAGGCAGTTCAACATCAAGATGTACCCAAAACAATGGCTCATCACTAAAGGGGAACAATTTACTGTAAAAATTTTTATAGTCTTCATCTTTTATCTCTTTTATCGGTTTTGACCATAACGGATGCTGATCGTTTATCACCTTATCATTTAACTTAATCGGATACGGTAAAAAATTACAGTATTTAATTATAACTTCCTTTACCCTGCTTTCTTCAAGAAATTCCTTTTCGTCTTTATTTATATGCAGTATTACCTCGGTGCCCCTATCATTCTTTTTATGATCTTCAAGTGAAAAATCCTGATCGCCCTTATTGATCCAGTGAACAGCACTTTCATCCTTATATGACTTTGTAATGATTTCAACCTCATCACTTACCATAAATGATGAGTAAAAACCTAATCCAAAATGACCAATTATCTGATTTTCTTCTTTACTATCCTTATATTTTTCCAAAAATTCTTCAGCTCCCGAAAATGCGATTTGATTTATATATTTCTTTACCTCTTCCCTTGTCATTCCAATACCATTATCACAGAATGTAAGAGTCCCCTTTTTTTTGTCAATAATAATTTTAACTTCAAGCTCTTCCAGCTCATTTTTATATTCACCTATCAGAGAAAGATGCTTTATCTTATTTATGGCATCCACAGCATTTGATATAAGTTCTCTTATAAAAATTTCTTTATCAGAATATAGCCATTTCTTTATTATAGGTAGGATATTATCCGCATGAATCGAAAGCTTGCCTTCTTCCATTTTGTGATTTTTATCTGCCATAAAAACCTCCTTAAATCTTCTAGATGAATTCGTTAAATATATTTTTTATTTAATTTATAGAATTGATTAATAATTATTATATATGAATATTAAATTTAAGTCAATGGCTATATTGTCATCCCTAAATCCCTCATGTGATAAAAAACAGTCCCTTTCCAAGAATTTCCTTAAATAAATTATTTTGTAGTTACAAAGAAAATCCACAGCGTTTAATAAAGCCGGTATTAATAAAAAAGATACAAAAATAAAAAAGATACAAAAATGAACCTCCCCGCAGCAAGCTGACGGGGTATCAAAAGAATGGGAGCCAAC
>CAZHHK010000145.1:0-6849 GCA_964531405.1 uncultured Spirochaetales bacterium
GAAATTATACATTAATAAATCATATTATTCAACTATTTTGGGACGCACTCTTAGTTAATTACATTAATCAAAAAAAATCCAAAAAATAATTATTCAATTGTAAAAAAAAGACTGGTCTTAAAGACCAGCCTTTATATTTAAATGTTTGCTGTTTAAGCAATTATATTACCAGCTGAAATTGATTGAGCATGATAACATGTTTGACCATCTGTAATACATTGTGTCAATTCTGAATAAACCGCCGTTATCAACTGTTAAGCCAGAACCTGTATTAAGAACAGATGCGAAATTGTCTTTCTCATAATCATAATCTCTGATCTGACCTTGACCATGGTAAGCGAAATCAAATCCGAAGAAACCTCTTGAGTAACCGAATTTGATCATAACACCAGCTTGACCTCTACCAGGGTTTCTTCCACCAGCTGCACCAACATTACCTGTTGAACCAGCATAGCCGTTCATAGGTACGTCTGTGTTGTAAGAATCTTGTGTAGCTAATGTCATGAAAGCGCCTAATGAGAAACCGTAGAAACCTACTGTCAAACCATACATACCCTGTGTATTGATAAGTTTTGTTTCTTCAATACCGCCTGAGTATGGGCATTGGATTAACAATTTTTCGTCTGCTGAAACTTTCAATGAAACGTCTTTAACACCTGCTAAACTTAAGATATCTTGAGAGATACTTAATGTTGTAGCAAAGAAAGGAACGTTTGAGAAATAAGCAGGTTGTGGACCTGATTTCAAAACTGTTCCATCAACTGCAGGATCGTTACCAGCAATGTTTTCAAGGTTGAAACCTAAGATAACGTCTTGTGTTAATGACCATGAGAAGCCAAATGAGTAAGAACCATTTAAACCAGCACTCATAAAGATGAAAAGTTCTGTATGATTCTGGTCGCCATGTTTATCTCTTGCCCATGCGCAAACATCAGCCCATTGTACCCACATGAATTCAAAATTAACAAAAATATTCATGATGTTAGGAACTTTGATTGTGTTTTCCAAGAGCAGTGATATACCCATGAAGCCCCATTCTGGGATTGATGATTCTGAAAGGGTACTACCAGCAGTACCATCTGTTACACTACCACTAACTGAGCTTGTTAATGGGTAAATTCTTGTAAAACCTTTTCCACCTACTGCTAAAGCATAGATAGATCCAACCTCCATTATGCCTTTGAATCTGATTTGTTCATTTAACTGTAATGCGCTGTTTGTTAATGATGTCCAGTCGCCCATTTCGCATGAGAAATAGTTGAAGAAATCCATCTTTAATTTGATAGGATCTCCATCATAAGCTGTAGCCCACATACCGCACATAAACTGTTCGATAAAGTTGTAGTAGTTTAAGCCGTTACCTGTTGAATTTGCATTACTTCTTGTAGCGTTGGTGCCCATTGATAATGCATTAGCTGATGCCAGGTTATATCGGTCTGAAATTGCGAAACCGATTTTGTTATTGAACCACATAAAGTTCAATATGTCTGTGCCAGCAAACATAGGAACAGCCAGCATAACAATGACTAAAATAGCCAAAAGTTTCTTCATAAATAAACTCCTTTTGTTAAAATATTATTTTTTTAAAATATATGTAAATATAGATTAAATGTCAACCACTTTTTATAAAAAAATTGTAAAAAAGGTCTTAAAATCAGCAAAAAGAGTATAAAAATACTATAAATATTATAAATACTCTAATTGATTGATTTTATATTTTTAAAGTTTATAAAAATAAAAAAATTCAATATTTTTATGAATTATTGAGGATTACCAAATCATTTATCACTTTTTAACATTAAAGACCAATTGCCGGTTATTGTGCTATGATTTAATCCACAACTTAGCAGCTTTAAGAAATCACTACGAGGGATATCTATTGCTCCCATTGATGAGAGATGCTTTGTATAAACCTGACAGTCTATAAAAAGAAAATCATATTTAATAAGATCGTTAACCAGAGTTATTAAGCAGGCTTTTGATGAATTCTCCATGATGCTAAACATTGATTCTCCAAAAAAACACCTGCCAAGAGAGACACCGTATAAACCGCCGACAAGATTGCCTTCATGCCATGCCTCAACCGAGTGCGCATATCCGAGTTTATTGAGATTGCAGTATGCATCGATCATGCTTTGCGTAATCCATGATCCTTCATTATTATCTATCCTTGTCTTACGACAGGATGATATGACTTCCTTGAAGGCTGTGTCATATTTTATATCAAACAATTGTTTCTTTAATACCTTTTGCATTGATTTAGATACATGAAGTTTATCCGGGAAAAGAATGAATCTGGGATCCGGAGACCACCATAATATAGGTTCGTTATCGTTAAACCATGGGAAAATCCCGGATCTGTAGGCAAGCAGTAAACGCTCGGTTGATAGGTCTCCTCCGATTGCAAGGACTCCGCTTGGATCTGCAAGATTAACAGGAGGGAATATTAATTCTTCGTTTAACAGGAAGATGCTCATAATTATTATACTGATATAATTGTTATATTTAATTTGTTTTTAGGATTGCAGATTTTCTTGTCATTTGTAATCAAGATCGCTTTTTCAATAAATGCTGTTGCACAGATAATCGCATCAGGGATTTTAAGATTAAGTTTTTTCCTATATTCAATTGTTTTATTTTTGATTTTATTATTCAATTCTACGATATCAATTTTGCTTAGAAATTTATTGATTTTTTTTCTTTCATCTTCATTTAAAGATGGATAGGATAGTAATTCAATTTCTGTAATTACAGATATTAAATATATGCCTTCAGGGATATTATCAAAATTTATCTTACCGCCCAAGATATATAATACTATATTGGTGTCTAAGAGTATTTTTTTACCACTCATTTCTTATTGAATTCTGATATTGTAAAGGTTTCTTAGTTAACTTGATAATGCCATTGAATTTTATTAATTCATTTTTTGTAAGATTTTTATTATTTTTCAAGATTTCGTTTTTAATCTTATTCCAGCTTTTTATTGAAATTGTTACATTTTTATCAGTTTTTTTCTCTATAATGATATCAGATATTAGCATAACCATTCCTTAAATATATATCAAAATAATAATATTTAATTATCATCTTAATGTCAAATATTATTATTTATTCAACACTTATAACAATATCATCATCTTTGACATCGATGACTGCACTGCCGCCGTTTGACAGCTTACCAAAGAGCACCTCATCTACAAAATAGGTTTTAATTTTTTCCTGCACGATCCTGTAAATCTCCCTTGCGCCAAACGTGGATGAGAAGCCTTTACTTGAAAGCCATTTGTAACAACTATCAGTCACTTTTAAATTGATGTTTTTACTCGTAAGCTTTTTTTCGAATTCTCCTACTGCTTTTTTTGCTATTAATAATGCCATTTCTTCATTAATATGATTAAATGCTACAACACCGTCAAGTCTGTTGCGGAATTCAGGAGAGAAAAATCTTTCTATTTCTTTGTACATAACTCCAGTATCAAGCTTTCTATCCCCGAATCCTACCATTGCCTTGCCGATTTCTCTGGCACCGGCATTTGAAGTCATGATAAGGATTACATTCCTGAAATCCGCTTTTTTACCATTATTATCCGTGAGTGTTGCATAATCCATTATTTGTAAGAGTATATTAAAAATATCCTGATGGGCTTTTTCGATTTCGTCAAGCAGTAGTACACAATAGGGGCTTTTTCTTACTGCATCGGTTAACAAGCCTCCTTCTTCGTAGCCTACATAACCCGGAGGGGCACCGATTAATCTTGCAACCGTGTGTTTTTCCTGATATTCGCTCATATCAAATCTTAAAAGCGGGATCCCCATTATGTGCGACAATTGCCGTGCAAGCTCTGTTTTACCGACTCCTGTAGGTCCAACGAATAAAAGGGATGCAACAGGTTTTTCCTGTTCGTTAAAACCCGCTCTTGATCTTCTTATCGCTTTTACAACCATGTCTATTGCAGCATCCTGGCCGAAAATGCTCTTCTTAATTTCGATATCGAGAATTTTAAGCTTTTCCATCTCATCCATGTTGACACTTTTTTCAGGAATTTTTGCTATTAGAGAAACTGTTTTTTCTATATCTTTTTCGTTAATCTCTATCGGAGAAGTTTCGTTTTCCGGTGCATTAAGCCTTGCATAAGCACCGGTTTCATCTATAACATCTATCGCCTTATCGGGAAGGAATCTGTCATTTATATATTTTGCAGAAAGCTCAACAGCTTCCCGCAAGGCTTTGTCGGTAAATTTTACGTTATGATATTCCTCGTATTTGTCTCTTAAACCAAGTAAAATTTGATAGGTATCGTCAACCGATGGTTCGGGAACTTCTATCTTCTGGAATCTTCTTGACAGAGCCCTGTCTTTGTCGAAAAACTTTTTGTATTCTTCGTATGTAGTTGAGCCGATACACCTTAATTTGCCGTTTGTTAAAAACGGTTTTAAAATGTTTGACGCATCCATAGATCCGCCTGAAACTGCACCTGCTCCGACTACTGTGTGTATTTCATCAATATAAACTATTGCTTTCTCGATTTTTTGAATTTTGGTTAAAACCTTTTTGATTCTTTCTTCAAAGTCGCCTCTAAATTTTGTACCAGCAAGTAATGCACCCATATCAAGATGGAATATTTTATAATCCTTTAATAGATTAGGGACTTTGTTTTCAACGATGAGTCTTGCAAGTCCTTCGGTTATGGCAGTCTTGCCGACACCGGGATCTCCTACATGCACCGGATTATTCTTAAGTCTGCGGCATAATACCTGTATCGTTCTTTTTAAAATATCCTCTCTGCCGATTAATGGATCTATCTCGCCTTTTTTTGCTTTTTCGGTTAATTCGATGGTAAAGAGATTTAAAAAATCCGACTTATTTTCCTGTTGTTCGGTTTGCCATTTGTCATCAAAATTTTCGTCTTCAGAATAAAAATTTGAGGTTTCTTCAGGCACGAGAGATATACCGTGTGAGATATAATTTAGTATGTCTATTTTATTTATTCCTTCCTCTTGAAGGAAATAACTTGCAAAAGATTCTGGCTCATCATAAATACTGACTATTAAATCTCCGATTTTTATGATTTCCTTGCCTGATGAAAGAGCATGTAACGCAGTATTCTGTAAAACATTTTGAAAACCAACGGATTCAATGGGTTTTGAATTCTCATTTATTGGGATGTTTTCCTTGAAATATTTGCGTAATTTGTTTTTTAATCTTTCAACATTGCCCCCGCATGCTTTTATTATTTTTGCTCCTTCATCGAAGAAAAGAGATGCATAAAGGATATGCTCCGGCGTTATATATTCATGCTTATAATATTGAGCTTCACTAGAAGCCGTAACTATTATTTGACTCGCAACATCATCTAGCTTCATGTTATACTAAACCTCTTCCAGACTTGTTTTAAGGGGAAACTGTTTTGATTTTGCCATTGCATCAACCTGATTTATCTTTGTAATTGCGATGTCATAAGAATAAACCCCGGCGATTCCTTTTCCCTGTTTATGGACATTCATCATAATACTATTTGCTTCCAGTATGGTTTTGTTAAAAACAATCACCAGTATTTCGACAACAAAATCCATTGTAGTATAATCATCATTATGCAGAATCACCTTGTAGAGTTTAGGTTTTTTTAATTTTATATCGCTTTTTTCCTGTAAAGCTGTATTTTGTGCCATTTTTAAAAACTCCCAAAGAAGCTCTGACCCCTTAACTTGGTATATTTTTATTTATTATACAATAAATTTTATTAAATTTCTTAAATTTTTTACTTATAATTTAATCCTTCTTTTTATGCATGGATTTGTTTTGCCTAAAATCATTCTAGTTTATTGTTAATTACTTTTTTTCTCTTTTTTATCAGTAAGTTTATTTATTTGATCTTGAAGATTTTCTCTTAAACATTCTTTAATATATAAATGTATTTTATAAAGAATATCCGCAGGGACAGTTTCTGTAAAAATAACCTTGTTGTTTTTTAATTCGACATTGCAGTATTTAAAAATATATAAATTTGGATCATCTTTGCTGAAGCCGATAACCTTAACATCAACTTTAATTCTGGTTCCTTTTAATATAAGCAAAGTATTTTTATAATAGTTATTGATTTTTATAAATTCTTTATAATTTTCATTTATTTTACAAGAAAATGCCATTCTAGAAATATCTATAATTTTACCTATAATTGGTTCGGTTTTTTCTTTTATATAAAAATAAGCTTCGCTTATGCCGGATGCAGCTACACGGATATATTTTCTTTTCCCTTTTGCTTCAAAATATTGCAATACTTTTTTCATCATAAGCATAGGATTTGTTTTAACTTCAGCAAATGGGATCATCGCAACATTATCCTGCAAAAATTGTTTAATATTTTCATAATCCATGTGATCATAATAAAAACAACCAAGAAGAATATGACTTCCTTCAATTTTTTTTATTTCCCGAATGTATTCCAGCCATTTTACAACTTCGAGTTTATTCCTTATACAAAAATATATTATGTTTCTAATATTATTTGGCAATATTTTTATAAGATTAAATTTGTCAGATTCCTGCAATTGATAAGTTTCATACTCCATTTCTAAAAGTGTGTTTATTACAACATCTAAAAGCTCAATAGGGTTAATGAAATAAATTTTAACTGAATAAACATCATCTTTATTTAAGCTAATAATATTTTCTGCCATAATTTTGCTTCTTTAAGTCTATAATTATGATTATTATATATGAAAAGAGATGTTATAACAAGTGATTATTGTTTCATTTGATAATTTTATTCGTTAAATAATATATTATTTTATTTTATCTTTCATAAGCTCTGACCCCAATTAAATTTATCGATTATATCAAAGATC
>CAZHHK010000146.1:0-6840 GCA_964531405.1 uncultured Spirochaetales bacterium
GAACACTGGCAGTGTTTTCATAATTTTTTCATAAAATTTTTGACACTACCTTATTTAGCTTTATATCAAAGTCCATAAAATTTTTGATCCTGCTACATTAATAGACTATTAAAACTTCATAATCCTTTACAAATCAAAAAAAAAATATTTAAAATAATGATTATATTAGGTAAATTTATTAATATTTTTTACCCTTTGAAAAAACAATAATTTTGATTTTTGATTAGCAAATTATTTATAAACTTGACATATTATATAATGTATGTAATGAATACAACCTTAATTTATATAATAAGCAGGTAATCAATGTTTAATATTTGTGATTTAAAATTATCTTTCGGAAAAAGAGTTCTCTTTAAAGATGTTAATATAAAATTCCTTCCCGGCAATTGTTATGGGCTAATAGGAGCCAATGGTTCGGGGAAATCAACTTTTTTAAAATTACTAGCAGGTGAAATTGAACCCACAGAAGGGACAATTGTTAAAAATCCCAATGAACGTATTGCCGTGCTCCAACAAAATCAATCAGCATACGATGCCTATACGGTTATCGATACCGTTATAATGGGACACAAAAAACTCTATGATATCCTTCAGGAAAGAAATGCTATTTATTCTAAAGAAAACTTCTCTGAAGACGATGGGCACAGAGCGAGCGAACTCGAAGAATTACTAGCGAGCATGAATGGATATGAAGCTGAATCGGACGCTGCAACCTTACTTGCAGGACTTGGCATAACCAATGACTTTCACCAAAAATTTATGAAGGATCTTGAAGGTGCACAAAAGGTTAGAGTCTTGCTTGCACAGGCATTATTTGGCAATCCAGATATACTTTTACTGGATGAACCAACAAATAATCTTGATATCGAGTCTATATCATGGTTAGAAGATTTTTTATATAATTTTAAAAACATGGTTATTGTTGTTTCCCATGATAGGCATTTTATCAATAAAGTCTGCACTCATATCGCAGATATAGACTTCGGTAAAATAAAAATTTACTCTGGCAATTACGATTTCTGGGCAGAGGCAAGTCAGCTTGCTCTAAAACAGAAAAAAGAGGAAAACAAAAAGAAAGAAGAAAAAGCAAAAGAATTGAAATTATTCATAGAAAGATTCAGATCCAATGCATCAAAAGCAAAACAGGCAACATCAAGGAAAAAAGAATTGGAAAAACTTACTATTGAAGAAATACCTACAACATCCCGTAGATTTCCTTATATTGCTTTTAAGCCAGGGCGTGAATGTGGAAAAATGATTTTATCCGTAGAAAATCTTTCCAAAACAATCGAAGGTGAAAAACTGATTAATAACATAAGCTTCACTGTAAATAAAGGCGATAAAATCGCTTTCATAGGGCAAAATACTCTTGCAAAAAGTATTCTATTCGATATTCTTGCCGGCATTATAAAACCGGATTCTGGTTCATTCAGATGGGGAGAAACAATAACAACAAGCTATTTCCCAAAAGAAAACAGCAATTTTTTTAATAGCGACTTAAATCTTATCGACTGGCTTAGGCAGTATTCTCAAGATAAAGATGAGTCGTTTGTAAGAGGTTTCCTGGGCAGAATGCTTTTTTCAGGCGAGGAATCATTAAAAAAAGTTAATGTTCTCTCTGGAGGAGAAAAGGTAAGATGTTTGCTATCAAAAATGATGCTAAGTGGTGCAAATGTTTTAATACTCGATGAACCTACAAACCATCTTGATCTTGAATCAATTACTTCATTAAATAATGCCTTGATAAATTTTACAGAAATAGTCCTTTTTGCATCACACGACCACCAATTTATTAATTCTATTGCAAACAGGATAATAGAGATTACTCCATCAGGCATAATAGACAGAATGATGACTTTCGATGATTATATCATAAATGAAGATGTAAAAAAAATAAGAGACGAAATTTATCATGGGCATTTAAGACTAATTATTTAAAATTATTAGTCTCAAATTTATCCTTATCCATCTTGCCTCTAAATTTAATATAGTATGCTAAGCTTTATTATTTTATGATTTTATACTTAAAAGTATTCTATTTATCAGCTTTTAACTCTGTAAATTTTCAAAGTGTGTTTGTTTTCGAGCAAAAGTATTGACATAAAATTAATTATAATATCAAAAAAATTTATTTTATTTGATATTATTTGTTTATTGTATTATCCTTACTGCTAGGAGAAAAAATTTATGGCTGAAATTTTAGTAATAGATGATGAAGAATACGTAAGAAAAGCCATCAGAAGAATTCTTGAAAAAGAAGGGCACAAGATAACCGAAGCCGCTAATGGGACTGAGGGGAAAAATCATATTTTATTAAAGCATTTTGATTTAATAATTATAGATATTTTTATGCCTGGCCAAGGCGGTATCGATATGCTGCTAGATTTAAAAAATAAATGTGAAGGTTCAATATTAATAATAATCTCAGGTAAACCGCCAATGGAATCTTCGGCCTTTTCCACATTAATAGAGTCTTTCGGTGTAAAAAAAGTCCTACAAAAGCCATATAAAAAAGAAGAGCTTATCAATACCGTTAATGAATTACTTAATGAAAATTCAAAATGCAAATAATTTTTATTTTAAGGGCAGATAAAAATAAAAATTTGAACCTTTCCCTGCTTCACTTTTAAAATCAATTGTACCATTATGAGCTTCTATAATCTTTTTTACGATTGCAAGTCCGAGTCCGGTTTGAGGCTCGTCACCTGTAGGCTTAAAGCTTCCTTTATGAAAGGGTTTAAATATCTTATCCATATCACTCTCTGCAATACCCAAACCATTATCGATTATTTCCGTTAACACCTTATTATTTTTACTGCTTACAGAGACAGAGACAGTTATTTTTGTGTCCATTTTAGAAAATTTTATTGCATTGCTCAATAAATTATTCAAAACCTGTATCATCCTGTTTTCATCTATTGTAATTATCAGTTTTTCTACTTTATTTTCTTTTAATTGAATATCGATATTTTTTTTATGGGCAATAATATTATTTGGCTCTATGCATTTTTTCAAGAATTCCAGATAATCGACTTTTGACTTCTTCAAAACAATTGTTCCCGATTCGATTTTTGATATATCAAGTATATCCTGCAATAGGTTAAGCATCACAAAACTTGTTTTATATATTTGATTTATAAATTTAAGTTGCTCATCAGAAAGATTACTGCTCATCCTATCCAGAATAAACTCTGAATAAATCTGTATTATGGAAATAGGATTACGCAAATCATGAGCTGCAATACCCAGTATTTTATTTTTCTCCTGATTTATATACTCCAGTTTAAGCTTTTGATTTTCAAGCTCTGTTATATCATCTATAATAATTATGGCCATCTCATTGCCAGAATAATTAAGATGTTTTATTGTAAATTGAAAATATTTTTTTATTATATCTTTATCTACTTTTATTTCTTTTTCGATTGTTTTTCTGTTTATCTCTTCTTTTTTCCTAATTGCCTTATTAATTGCATTTCTTATATCACAGTCATTGCAATATGGGGTCTCTCCGCATTTAAATTTATTATCTTCAAGATTCAAACAATCAATTGCATTGCCAAAAAGTTCCCCGATAACGTCTTTTTTTGAATCAACATTAAATATACTGAAAAATACATTGTTGACATTTGTTATCTTTAAATTTTTATCTACAATAAAAACAGCAGAATTTATAGATTCTAAAATTAAAGTCAGGAAGGAAATTGAGTCTTTTAAATTATCGATTGCTAAATTCATAATTCCTCTGAAATTTATCTTATATCATTAATATATCAACATTTAAATTGTTTTTTTATAATTACTCAATATATTTACTTTAAAGACACAAAAGTATATATTAATATCAGGAGCTTAAATTAATGATAAAAAAGACAAAAGCTATAGCTCTCTTATCAGGAGGGCTTGACTCAATCATTGCTGCCAAATTAATAATAAACCAGGGTATAGAATGCATAGGGGTGTTTTTTTCAACGCCTCTATGGAGTAATTATGAAAAAGAAAAAACTTTTTTTAAGCAAATAATGGAAGAAAATAATTTTGAGATAAAAATAATCCATGCTGAAGATGACTATATAGATATAATAAAAAATCCTAAATACGGATGGGGCAAAAATATAAATCCTTGTATCGACTGTAAAATCTATATGATGAAGAAAGCAAAAAAACTTATGGAAGAATTAAATGCTGATTTTATTGTTACTGGCGAGGTGCTGGGACAAAGACCGATGTCGCAACATATAAGAGCATTTAATCTCATTGAAAAAGAAGCCGGGCTTGCAGGGAAAATAGTCAGACCTCTATCTGCTAAAATATTGCCTTTGACAGAAGCGGAAAACGAATTTCTAATAGAAAAAAACAAACTGGAAGATATTCAGGGAAGATCAAGAAAAATTCAGTACGAACTTGCACAAAAATTCAATATAAAAACTCATGGTTCGCCAGCAGGAGGGTGTCTTCTTACTGAAGAAAAATATGCAAAAAAGTTAAAAGATCTGTTTACTTATGATGAAAAACCAAATATGAATGATCTTAGCTTATTAAAGTATGGAAGACATTTCAGATATAAAGGTATAAAAATAGTAGTTGGCAGAAACAGCTCAGAAAATGAAGAAATTATAAAATTCAATAAATCTGACTGGTATTTAATCGATGTACCAAATTACGGGAGTCCGGTAACCTTGCTTCAGGCAACCGATGACCCAGAAATTTTAAATTTTGCATGTCAGCTTACAGTTTATTACTCTGACTGCAAACTTGATGAAGCTCTGGTTAAATACACTAAAAATAATAATGAAAAATTCATAAATATAGTCGGCAGATTATCAAAAGAAACTGTTAATAAATATAATATAGCATTAAATTAAAGAGTTATTTATGGAAAAGTACATATCAATATTTGGCTCATATGAAGCATCTCCAGATTCCGAGGAGTATAAAGCCGCATACGACATAGGCTTTAAATTGGCAAAACTCGGATTTACAATAAAAAACGGGGGAGGCAGTGGCATAATGGAAGCCTCAACGTTGGGTGCGCTTAAAGCCCAAGGTAATTCGATAGGTATTATAATAGACAGGCTTTACTCAGATGAAATTATAAGCCACAATCAATCAATTATAAAATGTTTTGACATTTTTGAAAGACTTAAACATCTAATCATCGACTCCAACGGATTCATAATTTTTAGCGGTAGTACAGGTACACTTGCCGAGCTTGCTTTATCATGGGAATTAATAAACAAAGGGTTTATAAAAAAAGTTCCAGTAATCTGCTATGGTGATTACTGGAAACCTCTGGCTGATATAATTAAAAACGGTGGATTTGATATTGCAGGCAAAGCATCATTCCTTTTGGAATTCACCAGGGATATTGATAAAATAATCAGCCTGTTTAAGTAGCTAATACAGATAAATTGTTAAAAAGCCCGAACAGCCCTGACCCGTAGGGTTGCACTTCTTTTATTATAATAAGCTTCGTCCCCACTAACGAAGGATTGTCCCCATGCGCCTATATCATTAAACTCGGATGAAGACCAATAGTTTGCATCGCTAAACCCGCCAATACTTACTTTATTTAGATATAATTTATTTAACTCATCTTTTGATGGAAGATACCAATCAGAGTAAACACCTGTACCTGTATCAGTATTAGTATAATCACCACATATTGTTGCCGCATAGCTTCCTGCGCCTTGATTATTTATTATAGTCGTAGTATTTGATTGACCTGTGCCCAATGCCATCTCAGTTGCTCCTGTTGTTGTATAAATTCCGTTATCCCATTTTATCCCTGCACTTATGTCTGCAGTTGATGCAATAAGTCCGTGGTTTTCACCATAAACATATCCGGGGTCTCCTGGTTGTAATATATAAGCAATAACCCCTCCTTGGTAAGCCATGCCGATAGATAATGTTTGCGTTACTCCTCCATTACTGCCGCTATCCTTCCCTGTCTTATCAACAGATGTTTGACAGGCAGTAAGTACTAATATTATATTTATTATAAAAAAAATACTTTTTTTATAAAAAGAATCCCTTCTTAAAAATTTTAAAAACATATGCCACCTCTTATTTGATCGATTTTAAACAAAGATATACTCTTTTGTTTAAATAAATATATGGTCAAAGTTAAAGTAAAAAAAGGTGGCAAATACTCATTATGTGAAAAATTAATGAATTTTAAAATTATTAAACCCTTTAAGAAGTTAAACTTGAAGAATTTTTTCGTTTTACACAGAAAAAAATATACTAAATTCTAATATTAAACCCCATAATAAAAGAATTATTAAAATTATAACCTAAAACTGGATTAAAGTTGTTAATAAAACTATTCAATTTATTTTTTATTTTCTTTTCTTTTACTGCACCAACAATCATTACTGGTATCCCAATCCCAAGCATAACAAGACCACCAAGATTTAATGTAAGTATAATGGGATTTAAATATAAATATGCTCTTACATAAGAAGTTTCATAGTTATAAACTTCGATAGTCCCTGGGAAATCTAATGGGTGATCTTTATATAAAGTCTGATAGGTTATACCCATTATTAATCCGCTTACTAAGGAAGTACCTCCTATTGAAGTCAAAACTATACCAGCTATTTTCATATTTCGATATTTTACAAGTGATTTTTGTAGCGAATCATCGTCTTGATTAGATTTACTGTTTTTATCATCCGTATTATCGTCCTCGATAGAGAATGTCGATGGCAAATTAAAAAGAATTAAAATAGTAATTAAAAAAATTAACATTTTTTTCATAATTACCTCCTCGTATAATAGATGCTTCTGTCAAATATTAAACCATTTGACAAATTTGTATCAATTATATATTTATAA
>CAZHHK010000147.1:0-6662 GCA_964531405.1 uncultured Spirochaetales bacterium
GATATTTATCAAATAAATCCAAAAATTATCAAGAATGCAAGAAGATCATTTTCTGGAGACTGCTGCAATTGCTGTGTTTTTAAATTCATCGGGTAGCACTATTTCTCTTATATTATTATTCTCCATCATTTTAACAACATTTACTACATCGGATTTTGCAATAATCCCTGATGATTTATCATAAAAGCTAAACAAGGTAAAATTATTTTCATCTATAGTTTCCCAGTTTATACCATTATCATTGGAAAATTTTACTTTAGAACATCTGCACCCTATAACAATATTATTTTCATCGATTAATTCCATGCCGGTAAGACAAGGAGGAGTTTTAACTACTGTTTCATTCCATGAATCACCGGAGTTATTCGTATAATACACATGATTGCCTTTATTTATTGCAAAACCGATCCTGCTGTTTAAAAAACCAATTTGAATATTGGCGGCATCATTTTCATTGCCAATCCCCTGAAGATTTTTAAACGATTTTTCAACCTGCCAGTTTTTACTCAATGAACCAGATGAGTTTAAATTACAAGCTACAATACTTGCAAATATTAAAATGACAAATAAAATCTTAAAAAATATTTTTCTCATAAACACCTCTTTAATTTAAAATAATTAATTTTATATTGAGATAATCGGCGTTATGTAAAGTATTAATATTTGATATAAGTTATATTTTTTTACATGGATGATTAAGGCATGCTTTTATATAATAACAGATGTATTACTCTTCTTTCTTATGGTGCTGAGGTGTAATATCGATGAGATTCATGATGCATGGTATCATGAATAACGTAAAAAATGTTGAAAATGCCAGTCCACAGGAAACGGATATGCCAAGAGGCTGTAATATATTAGCACCGTCTCCGATTGCTATGGCAATAGGTATCATTCCCAGTATTGTAGTTAATGTTGTAATAATTATTGGAAGGAATCTCAATCTTGCAATTTTAAGAATTTTTTCAAGCTTAGATTTATCCTTGCTCTTTTCATTCAAATAAAAGTCGATTATTATTATCGCATTATTAACCACAATGCCGCCAAGTAAAATCGTACCAAGCAATGAGTTTAACGATATAGTAGAGTTAAATACAAATAAACTTATGATAACCCCGATGAAGCCCAGCGGTATGGTAGCAAGAATTATCAATGGCAACCTAACAGAATTAAATTGAATACCCAGCACAATATATATAAGAGCAATACTTGCAATCAATGCCAGTATCAATGATTTAATAGAATCATTAATGATTTTTTGAGTATCCTCAAATTGTATAGAATAACCAGCCGGAATATCAAGATTATTTTTTAAAATTTCTTTTATTTTGTTTTCGTGTATTATTCTTTTAAAACCTGATTCACTCCTCTGCAGCGAACCAAAAACATAATAAGTTTCCTCGCCGTTATCATTCCTGATTTCAGGTATTGATTTTTCTGATTTTACATCAAAAAAATGTTTCAATGGTACAGCCTTGCCGTTATACGGTACAAGATAATTTTGCAGATCCTCTGAAGATTTTATATAATAATCCTTGTATTTCATATAAATATCGAGATTCTTGTTATCCTGTTTTAAGGTAATTACTCTTTTACCATTTAAAGCAATCCCCGTAATGTTTGTGAGTTTGTTTAAAGAATAATCTGTAAATTGTGATATTGTCTCAAGCCTTGGGATAAGTATTATTTCTTCCTGTGTTTTAGTTGTGGGTACCGAGTAAACATTGTTGTAAATCTTTTGCTTGTTTATCAAATCTACAATCTTTTCCATGATTGCAAGAATTACTTTTTTATCCTGACCGTAAACCCTGATTTTGAGATCATCTGTTCTTGGAAGAGGCAATGATGAAGGATCCCATGGATAAACATCAAACCTCCATTCAGGATTTGAGCTGTATTTCTTTTTTAAGTCTTCAAGAATTTTATTAATGCCTATGCTGTTTTTGAATGTTATAATTACATTCCCTGAATTTTCTCTGTATAAAGTTGTAAAAATATCAGTTGCCCTGTTTTTATAAGTTTCTCTTAGTTCTTTTTCAATCGGCTCAATGTTACTCATCATCTCTTCTTTATCGGCTGAGGCAAAATGTGTAAAGTTAATCGCAATCTTGCTGGAAGACGGCTGCGCTATGATTTCTTTTTTAATTGCAGGTAAAACAAAAATAATAAGAAAAATCAACAATGAAAAAGAAGAAATAATAAAAATAATTGAATTCTTTTTAACGCTTATAATTTTATTTAAAAAATGAATGTATATATCGGTAAGTCTTTTAGTAATCTTCATGGAAAACTGCTGAAGTTTTGTAATTTTTTTATCTTTACCTTCTCTGTGATCCTTTCTGAATAAATAATAACAGATAACTGGAATTACAATTAAAGCAACAAACATCGAACACATCAAGGTAAAAATTACAGTCCTTGCTATATCTCCTAAAATTGCATTTGTAAGCGGGGATGTAAATGAAATAGGGAAAAACACACAAACAGTTGTAATCGTGGATGCTATAACGGCGTTTCTAATTTCATTAACGGACTCGATTATAACATCACTAAATTTTATTTTTTTATTTTTTTGTATAGCCTCGAATCTGTGACGATGGATATTCTCAATAACAACAATTGAAGCATCAACAATCATCCCGACGGCTAGAGCCATGCCTCCAAGAGAAATTAGATTCAGAGAAACATTAAATATAAACATAAGTATAAAAGAAAAAACTACAGATAGAGGTATGGACAGAGAAATAATCAAAGTATTTTTTATTTCTCCAAGCAGGAATAATACAACAAAGATTGCAAGTATTGCTCCGAGCATTCCTGATGAAACGACATTTCTAACAGCATTATTAATAAAAAGTGCAGGGTCAATGATAAAGTTGAATTTCAAATCAGAGGGTAATTCGCTTTTGGATTTTTTAATGATTTTTGCAATATCTTCGGACATATTTTTGATATTACCGTCTTCCTTAGGGGTAGCAAATATTAAAACGGACCGTTTCCCGTTAGCTCTGTAAACTCTTCTTGGTAACACATGTTTTATATTTATTTCTGCAATATCTTTAAGATAAATAATTTTATTGCCGATTGTAGTTACGATAATTTTATCAATATCATAAATTTTATCTATTTCCCTTTTTATCCTAACATTGAATTTTTCGCTTTTATTGTCATAGTATCCTACCGAAATATTTTTGTAGCCGTTTCGAACGGCATTTGCAATATCATCAATTTTTAATCCGTAATTAAGCACTGCGAGTTCGTTTAAAATTATTTCAGCTGTAATATCATCTACATCGACAACCTCAACTTCTTCGGCATCTTTAACCTGGGTGAATTTTGGTTTTAAATTGGCATTTAATATCTGAAATAAATCGAAAGAATCCAGTTTTTCACTTGTTACGGCAATCGATAAAAAACCATTTATACCAGCCCAGTAATTAACAGTAAAATCCTGAGATTCTTCTGGGAGGCTGGATTTTATCGAGTTCATCTCATTTAAAACACGTGATTTTGCATCCTCACTGTCGATTTTCCAGTCAAATTCAAGCCTGAATATTGATCTGTTGTTGCCGTATGTAGATTCAATAATATCAATATCCTTTATTGAATTTAACCTGTCTTCGATATCCGTGCTGTATTCATTGTAAAAATCTTCGGCCGTCATTCCTGGATGAGGGATATTTAAATTAATTCTGGGTTTGCGGATATTGGGATATAATTTTACAGGAAGAATATTAATGAGAAATATCCCTAGAATAAAAAGAGGCAAAACTATGAATAAAATTATCCTTCTTCTTTTTAATAAAAAACCAATCATAAAATATTATTCTTTCCTAATTAGTACATCATCTCCATCATTCAAACCTGTAAACGGAGCAACAATATAAACATCATTTTCTCTTAATCCATCTATAATTTCTATATAATCATTAAAGTTGTTACCTGTTTTAATTTCTCTTAACTTCGCTTTGTTTTTATCAATGATAAACAAAAATATTTTCCCGTATTTTTTTATCAAGCTTTTTTGAGGGACTATCAGAGCTTTTCGTAAATTAGTCCTTAATTCAAGTGAAACAAATTTGCCTATGAATAATTCTTTTTGTTTTAAAAAAGTGACTTCAACAACAAACAAACCGGTGGTATCTTTTGGAAGTATTGATACGCTTGACACAAAACCTTTTATAGAGCTTCCCTTAATAAAACAAGGATCGTTAAGTTTAATATTGATAATTTCTTTATCGCTTGCAAAGATTACAACCTTATATTTAGTGTCATCCGCTATGCTAAAAAGCTCACTTTTGTCAAAGACCTCCATCTGTTCAGTAATTTTTAAGTTTACGACAATGCCGTCATTTACCGCTCTAACGATTAAAGGTTTATAGTTATCGCTGGAAATCTTTCTTACGATCATACAGATAACGCCACCGCTTTTTACCCTGTCGCCCTCTTTAACATAAATGCGTTCAACTATACCATTAATCGAAGAGTATTGTTTTATTGTATTAAAAGGCTCGATCCTGCCGCCATAATATGCAGAATCATAAATATCTACATATCCGACTTTATCAACTTTTACAGTATTTTTTTCATCTGATTTTTTAGCATATATCATATTAATAAACGATAAAGTAAAAAATAATAATAGAATATTTTTAAACATAAAATCTCCCCAAAGTTAGTAGATATCAAATATATCCGTATTTGTCATATTTTCAATATCAGCTATAATACTGTACAACTCAAATTTTGAATCTAAATAACTTATTCTTGCTTCATGAAAATTTTTTTCTGCTTCTTTTAATTCAAGATATGTCTTTTGTGAATTATTATAATCCCTTTCTGTTAGTTTATAGGCTCTTTCTGTAATATCTACATTAAATTTTTGTGTATCAAGTGACATTAATATCTCTTGTATTTTATTAATACTATAATCCAATTCGATTTTTCTTAATTTTATTTCATTCTCCATGTTTAGTGTTACCCTGCTTAGCTCAAAACTTTTTTTAGATACATCGGTTTGATAAGTCGAGAGAGGGAATAATGGATCAAGAGGTATTGAGAGAAAAAATCTTATGTATTGCGTGTTTTGATAATCATTTTGGTAATTATCAAACCATGAATTAACATAAGGGTCCTTTAAAAATGAAGAATTAAGAGAATAGCCGAATTTAAATGTCGGCGTCATTAAGGAAATCGACTTATAAAGTTCGTTACGGCTATTAATAAGCCTAGTATTTAACAATTTAAATTTTAAATCTTTGCTTAAATCCAGCTTTTTTATTTTATCAATTTTAACGCTGGAATAATCAGGCAACTCGCTGACCAGATCGATATTTTCATCTTCTTTAATACCAATTATTATTTTAAAATTATTTAAAAGCTTAAGATAAGCATTACGCATTTTATTTAATTCGAGAATACTTTTTTTGTAATAATATTCTGCTGTTAATTTTTCAATTTCGGATACTTCACCATTGTTGTAATTTTTAAAAGCGATATTATATTTTTCTTTTGCATTGTTTGATTCGATTTCCTGCACTTTTATTTTTTCAATGGCTAATTTAAGATTATAATATGCTTTTTTTATATCTCTTGTTATATTAAGTTTTGCGATATCATAGGATATTTTGCCCTCATTATAATCAAATATAGTACTACAGATATCAAAAATAATCTTTGCGTTAAACGAAAAAGTAAGATCAAAATTAAAATTAAGACTGTTTGTGGATTTATTATTATCATTTGGCACTATTTGAGATTTAGTTAGCGTCCCTGAAAATGAAGTTGACGGCACTAACCTGTTGTAGTTGGAAATCAAAAAAAGAAGTTTTTCGTCTTTATTGAGCTTCTCTATTTTAATGTCAAAGTTGTTTTTAAATGCCAGTTTTAATGCATCATCAATAGTAAGTTTTATGTATTGTTGAGAATATATAAAGATCACAGATGTAAATAAAAACAATATAATAAATTTACTTTTATTAAACATAAATTCTACTATTATTCATAATTCAATTAATAACAAAATTGTGAATATAGTCCCACCTTGGATTTATTTCTACCAAATAGATATCTTTTTTATTTATACATTATTTAGTTATTAATGTTAATTATTTTCTAAAATAATTTATATGAAACTCGATTTATTAGGATTATTTTATTCTTCTATAAGCTCATAATATATATTCATAGGCTCATAGATGCTTTGAGAATCAAAGTCGTTTTTGACGCTACTTGAGTATATCAAATCTCCTATGGGATATTCGACTACATTAATGCTAGAAACTTCATTGGTTTTTTTTATGTTAAATCCGTAATTGTAAAATAATATCCCAAGCCCAATAGCTATTATAATGCATGCAGCAACCAATATGCGGTTAAATAAATACAAATTTCTCTTTTTTTCAAATGTTTTGCCTTTTATAATTCGGTTTAAATTAATGAAGCTTTCATTCAATTTATGACATCTGTGACAAACCGTAAGATGATATTTTAAATCGATTTTTTCAGATTCATTAAGATCATCATCAAGCTGTCTTGAAATTAATACCGAATAAAATTTACATTTTTTCATAGTTTATACCCCATATTGTTAAATATTTTTAACAACTTTTTTCGTGCATAAAATATTCTCATTTTAATTGTTTCAACAGGCAATCCAAGTA
>CAZHHK010000148.1:0-6154 GCA_964531405.1 uncultured Spirochaetales bacterium
AATTATCAAGGAGTTGAAAATTCTTTTATTTCAAAAACTTTCGGACAGTAGTGATATAAACAACATGCTCATTAGTCAAAATATAACCACTTTTAGATATAAAAAACCCCGAACCTCTTTGAATAGGCAAATAAGAATCTAATATTTTAGATTTGTAGGTCGTTTCAACTTTTTTGATTAATTCCTGATTTGAGAAATCATTCTTATCAAGAAACAAAGCTGCCTCAATATAAACCACTGATTTTTCAACGAAATCAAAAATTTTAGATTCTGTCTCATATGAATTGATATTTACACTTAAAAAAAAATAAAATAAGACTAATAAATAACTTTTGCATTTTTATACTCCACAAATTATTTAATATTTTTTGCTTTTTAAATATATAATCGCTTAACAAAACAAAATCTATCAGTAATATTTTAACTTTTCACCTATTTTTACCGGATTACAAATCAAATCATTCTCAATTTATAATTAAAAGTATCCGCCGAGCGCTCAATCAAGAGCATTTTTTGCAATTGTATAACTGATTATTATTTTTATTTTTGATTGAGTACTCGGCGGATAAAATGGATAAATTATATTAACTTATATTATTTTCTTTCAAACAATGCTCTAATTTTTTTCCCTACGATTTCAATTGGATGCTTGCCTATTTCCTGTCTTTTCTTTAACAAATTCTTAGCTCCTGATTTACTTTCTGCAAGCCATTTCTTTGCAAAAGATCCGTCTTCGATTTCTTTTAATACCTTTTTCATTTCCTGTTTAACAGCAGGACTTATGATTCTTGGTCCAGAAACATACTCGCCCCATTCTGCCGTATCAGAGATTACCTGATTCATCTTCTGTATACCGCCTTCATAAATAAGATCAACTATTAATTTTAATTCATGAAGACATTCAAAATAAGCCATTTCTGGAGGATACCCTGCTTCTGTTAAAACTTCAAAACCGTATTTAATAAGCTGTACTGTGCCACCACATAATACCGCCTGTTCACCGAATAAATCCTCATAAGTTTCCTGTTCAAAAGTACATTCAAGAACACCAGCTTTTGTAAATCCCATTGACTTTGCCATTGCAAGAGCGATCTTTCTTGCTTTACCCGAAGGATTTTGCTTAACAGCGATTAATCCCGGTACTCCAAACCCTTCAAGGAATACTTTTCTTTCCTCTGTTGCAGGAGCCTTAGGTGCAACCATAATAACATCAACATCAGGGGGAGGCACTATCTGCTTGAATACAATATTAAATCCATGAGAACATGATAAAACTTTCCCTGCCTTCATATGTGGTTTAATATCTTTTTCGTAAACCGGGCCATGAAATTGATCTGGAAGCAGTATATGAATAATGTCCGCTTTTTTGGCTGCTTCAGCTATAGGTAAAACTTCAAACCCGTCTTTCTTTGCTCTTTTAAATGAATCATCCTTAATTGATCCGATGATCACATTAATACCAGAATCCCTCATACATTGTGATTGAGCTGTCCCTTGAGATCCATAGCCTATTACTGCTACCGTCAGATTTTGCAAATCTTTTATATCAGCATCTTTATCATGTAAAATCTTAACTGCCATATTATTTCCTCCATATATAAATAATTAGATAATCTTTGAAAAATACAGATCAAAGAATATTTTTTAATCTGTGCAGTTTAAACCAGCAATCAAATAATGTCAAGATAAAAAAAGCAGAAACAGCTTGGCACCACCGTCTACTCTTTGTGCCTATATTATTTTTTCAACAAAAAATCTTAAATATTACTGTCTTCCCTTTGAACTTGTTGTTTTTTACCTAAATATTCCTATTATAAGTAATTATAAAAAGATTTTATTTTTAAAGTTTAATTATATTGCTTTGTTTGTCGACAAAAATAGTAGATATACTGTGGATTTCTTTCAAAAAAAGCGGTAAGTTTACGCTCAACGCCATAAACAGAATCTAACACTTTTATAGTCTTAGCCGGGAAGTATACGAATTTAAAAAATCTGACAATACAAATAATTAGCTTGAGGTATTTACCAAAATGATTAAATTTAAAAAAGCAGTTGGAAGAAAATTAATAAATCCAAAAATAAGGTAATTTAGTCCAAAATTATAACTGACTCAAAAATGAATGATGATATAAAAATACTTTACGAAGATCAATACCTTATCGCTGTAAACAAATCAGCGACAATACCTATGCAAAATGATAAAACAGGAGATCAATCTTTAATAGATCTGATTAACAGTAAATTAAGTTGCGATTATTATATTGGACCAATACACAGACTTGATAGGCCGGTAAGCGGCATTGTTATCTTTGCAAAAGACAAAAATATTCTTGCAATCATGAATGGACTTTTTAAAAACCATGAAGTAAAAAAATACTATTGGGCAATAGTTGACAACAAGCCCTCCAAAATAAACGATACAATTGTACATTACATAACAAAAAACGGTAAAACAAACAAATCAACAGCTTTTGATAAAAAAATCAATAATTCCAAAAAAGCAATTTTAAAATACAGGCTAGTTGGCAACTCAAAGAGGTATTATTTCCTTGAAATAAATTTATTAACAGGAAGGCATCATCAAATTAGAGCACAGTTAGCCACAATCGGATGTCATATAAAAGGCGATATAAAATATGGCTTCAAAAGACAAAACAAAGATAAATCTATACACCTCCATGCAAGAAAAATTTCATTCATTCATCCAGTATTCAAAAAAGAAATAGTGATAATCGCTGAGCCCCCGGACGAGCCTCTATGGAATGAATTTAAAAGAATTATTTTTGACTAGCAGAGGATACTTAAATATTACTATATTTCGTTTAAAACATATATTTATCATTATCTAAATAATTTAAAAACTTCTTAGGATTAATAAAATTATACCATTGTAATAAATCAAATTTTATTGTATATTATATGATATAAAAAAAATAAGTTTTACTGCTTCATGCTGTTTATGTTTAATCTTTAAAAAATAGTCTAAAGCAAGCACTTCTTAAAAAAAGAGCTTTTTATTTTTTATATCTATTTTTAAATCATTAAAATTTTTATAGTATTAAGATTTAAGTAAAGCATAAAATATAAAATTAAAGGAAATTATATTGAAAAAATTAAAATTTGAAGAATTAAATTTATCGGAATTTGTTATGAAGGCAATTGCTGACATGGGATTTGAAGAGGCATCTCCGATACAGTCAGAGTCAATACCTCTATTGATTGAGGGAAAAGATATAATAGGTCAGGCTCAAACCGGCACTGGTAAAACCGTGGCATTTATAATCCCAACTATTGAAAACATTGACATTAATTTACGTAAATTGCAGGCAATAGTATTATGCCCGACACGTGAGCTTGTAATACAGGTTGCTGAGGAATTCCGCAAGCTTATGAAATACAGGCAGGAATTGAATGTCGTTGCAGTTTATGGCGGACAGGAAATCGAGCGACAGCTTAAAGTACTTAAGCAAAATCCCCAGATTGTCATCGGTACTCCTGGCAGGACTATGGATCACATAGAGCGCGGATCCATAAAAATGGATTCTGTAAAAATAGTAATTCTTGATGAAGCCGATGAGATGCTTGATATGGGATTCAGGGATGATATAGAAGTAATACTCAAAGATACTCCGTCTAATAGACAGACAATAATGTTTTCTGCAACGATGTCAAAAGAGATAATGCAGCTTACAAAAAACTATCAAAAAAATCCAGTTGTAATAGATGTTACTCATCATAAGATCAATGCTCCAAAGATAGATCAGATTTATTATGAGATGCCTGAAAAAGCAAAACCTGAAGCTTTGGCAAGATTGATTGATCTTTACAACATTAAGCTTGCACTTGTATTTTGCAACACAAAAAGGCAAGTTGACGATCTTGTAGAGTTACTAAAAGTCAGAGGATATCTCGCCGAGGCTCTTCATGGAGGACTGTCACAAAAGCAACGTGATAAAGTAATGGGAGGATTTAAATCCGGTAGTGTGGAAATCCTCGTTGCTACCGATGTTGCAGGAAGAGGTATTGATGTCAATAATGTAGAAGCTGTTTTTAACTATGATTTACCACGAGATGACGAAGATTATGTACACAGGATAGGCAGGACTGGCAGGGCGGGTAAAAGCGGTACAGCTTTTACTTTTATAACCGGCAGGCAGATATATAACCTCAAAAGAATAGAAAAATTAAATAATATAAAAATAAAGAGAATGGAAGTACCTACAATCGATGATCTTGAAGAAACTAGAATTAATTCTTATAAGGAAAAAATAAAAACGATCCTTGATATGGGACATTTAACTAAATACATCAATTACATCGATAACCTTATGGGCGATGATTATGCATCAATAGATATTGCGGCGGCTTTATTAAAGCTTATGATGACAAAAGAGAATACATCATTTGACAATACAGTGAAATTTCGAGATGATAGACCTTTTATTCAAACAAAAATCAATAAAAAAAAATCGAATTTTGAGAGAAGAAAAAAATTTAAAAATAAAAACGAATTCGATAATAATAGAAGAAAGAAAAATAAAAAACGCAATAAATAATTATTTTCCGTTATCAATTATATTTAGCATTTTGATTGTTGCTTTTATTGCGGCAGCTGTCTGATCGGAATCCAACCCTCTTGTTTTAAATTCATATCCGTCTTCCCTCATCCATGTAATTATAGTTTCAACAAGAGCATCGGTTTTCCCTCCTGGGGGGATTGTTACTACATAATCTGTCAATAACGGTATTTTTTTATTCAAGTTTTTATAAATTTTCCCTATGGCTTTCACGAATGCATCATACTGACCATCGCCGGTTGATGTTTCCTCGTATGTTTTATCATCTATGCATAGACTTACAGTTGCTACAGGTCTCAAAGAATATGAATTGCAGATGTAATAATTGTTTATCTTTATCCTCTGTTTTATTATTTCGCTACCCAAAACATCTGAAATTATATATGGCAAATCTTCGGCTGTTATAGTCTCTTTTTTATCGCCAAGCTCTACAACTTTATTTGTCACCAATGCCATTTCTTCCTGGGTAAGCTCGATTCCCATTTCTTCAATATTTTTCAATATACTTGCTTTACCCGAAGATTTGCCTAGAGCGTATTTTCTCACCCTGCCAAATCTTTCAGGCATAAGATCGTTGTAATAGAGATTCCCTTTTTTGTCTCCATCAGCATGTACTCCGCAGCATTGTGTGAAAACATATTCTCCTATTACTGGCTTGTTTTGAGGGATTCGCAAACCCGAAAACACCTCGATCACTTTACTAACCTTATATAGTTCTTTTTCGTTGACTGATATTTCAGCTTTAAGATGATCTTTTAAAACAGCAACGACACTAGAAAGACATGCGTTACCCGCTCTTTCACCTAATCCATTAATAGTTGTATGTACGCCTTTTATCCCCGCTTTAACACTCTCCAGCGAATTTGCGATGACAAGATCGTAATCGTTATGACCATGAAAATCAAAATGAATATCAGGGAATTCCTTTGTGATTTTAAGACAATATTCATATGTTTCTGATGGAGTAAGAATGCCAAGAGTATCCGGCAACATGAATCTCATTATATTTTCATTTTTTAAACTATTTATAAGTTGAAAAACATAGTCTGGCGAATTTTTCATACCATTAGACCAATCTTCCAGATACAGATTTACGTCTATCCCATTTTTATGAGCATAAGCGATTGATTCTTTTATATCTGAAATATGTTGTTCTGGGGTTTTTCTTAATTGCCCCATAACGTGTTTAAGAGAGCCTTTACATAAAAGATTTATTACTTTTGCATTAGCCTCTTTAATCCAGTCAATAGATTTGTTTTTATCTATAAAACCAAGAATTTCAATTTTATCAAGATATCCTTCTTTTTTTGCCCAATCTGTTATTAGCTTAACGCTTTTAAATTCTCCTTCCGAAACCCTTGCCGATGCAATTTCAATCCTATCAACACATACTTCCTTTAAAAGCATTTTTGCTACGTTGAGTTTTTCTGTTTCTGTAAATGAAACACCTGACGTCTGCTCACCGTCCCGCAGCGTTGTATCCATTATTTCCACTTTCATAAAAATCTCCTTGACAAAACAAGCTTCTGTCAAATATTAAACCATTTGACAAATTTGTATCAATTATATATTTATAC
>CAZHHK010000149.1:0-5954 GCA_964531405.1 uncultured Spirochaetales bacterium
CCTATCCGCATAGACAAAATTTTTTTTTATTTTTTTTAAAAATCACTATAAAAAGTTTAAAATTTATTATAATGATGCAATTTTTTAGAAAAAAATATTTATTTAAAAATATTCTCCAAAAGCACCAAACACTCAATAAAAGATTATATTTGCAAAATTTTAAAAGCGGACACAAGACATCTTTACTTTTTTATTTATATTTTTATAATTCCTTTTACCTTATTTCTTTGATTTAGGGGCTAGAAGGCTAAAATGTCTATTTAATTAATAGAACAATATCTTTATTTATTGACATAAATCTATTTACCAAGCTTTTTAATAGAATTATTTTATAATTGTTTATTTTTATTAATATTTTCTTTTCTAAAATCGGATGGTGTTTTATTAGTATATTTTTTAAATATTTTATTAAATGTTGATTTTGATTTAAAACCTGAATCAAATGCGATATCAAGAATATTCATATTATTATCTTGTGTATTTAAAATTATTTTTTTTGCCTCTTCTATTCTATAAGTATTAATAAAATCAAAAAAATTAAGACCTGCATATTTATTTATAATATATGAAAGATGATTTCTTGAAATATTTATCTCCTCAGCCAGATTCGGCAAAGTTAAATCAGGATTTATATAGACTTTCTCTCTTTCCATATAGTTGATTAATTCTTTAAAATATTCCTCTGCTTTTTCATTAGACAAGCCAGATTTCTGATATTTATCCATAGTATCTTTATTTATTGAACTATAATCCTCATTTTGATTGATAAATTTATTGCGCAATATTATACCTCTTAAGGCATTACTTAATGACATTGTTAAAATTTCATATAAAGTAACATTAATATCATCGCTCTCATAGATCACAAAACCAATCTGTGTATCTTCATAATATAATGACATTGCAATATATGTGCTCCCAAATCCCAGATTTCTCAAAGTATCTGGTATTATATCTAAAGACATATAAACTTCATGTTCTTTTTTATAATTAATTTCTTTATAATCCTTATATGCAGCAATAATTCTACAATATTGTCTCTTATTATCATTTGGTTCATAAATTGATAAAAAAAAGCTTTTAATACCAAGCACCGGCAATTCTTTTAATAAAACTGATTTTAAAGTATCTATTTCTGATACAGAAAGTAAAGCATGGTTGATTAAATATAATTTCATTGACTGATCATAGTTTTTAAAAATTGGATATTCTTTTGCTTTATTCTCTATATTTTTGATAATTTCTTTAATATTTTTATATATTTTATCAATAAAATTTATTTTACTTTTTATTCCATATATTGAATAGATTTTAGAAAAAACAATAGACATCGACTGATACCAAAAGTAAACATCAATTCTATAATTTAACGATTCGTTTATTATTCCATTAAATAAATTAATAAATTTTTCTTCTTTTTCATTATTAATATCACTTATTAAGAAATCAACAAGCAAATTAAACCAATTCTCTACTTTTAATTTGTTAATTAATCCCCCAAATTTTGTTTCCAATAAAACTATTATATCGGATATTATTTCTTTTTTTATATGCTCTAAAGTTAATCGTGAATACTTACCTTTTGTAATTACTTTATAATGTTCTATATTATTAGCATCCTTGCTAAACTTACATCCGCAGGATTCACGTATTACAAGTCTGGCCTCCAGTTTAATATCTTCATTAAATTTATCTCCTTTTAATATTGAGTATAAAATTCTTGCAGCTTGATAGCCAAGTTCAAAAATTGGCTGGGCGACTGTAGTTAAAGGACTACTCAGGTATTTGCTTTCAAGTATATCATCAAATCCTACTACAGCAATATCCTCAGGTATTCTATAACCTCTATTTTGAAGCTCCCATGCAGCATGTATTGCCATATAATCATTGGCAGAAACAATTGCATCAATTTCAACCTTTCTTTTATCAAGCAAAACACTCACCGCTTCCCGCCCAGAAATCCCAATAAAATTACCCGGCACTACAAGATCTGGATTAAATTTTATTTTATATTCTTGTAAAGCTTTTTTATAAATTTCAAATCTTATCTGAGCATCTAAATTATTTTCCGGACCTTTTATAAATGCAATTTTATTATAGCCGTGATCCTTGATTAAATGAATCATTAAATCATGCATGCCTTTTTTATTATCTATGAAAATACTGGGGTAACCTTCCAGCTCCATCCCTGTACTTATTACAGGAATATCTGTATATTTCCCATAAAATTTTATTAGCTCTTCTTTTGATAGATATATACTCAAAATTAATGATAACGAAATTATGCCATCAATATTTTTCTTAGTAGCCAGTTCATATATAGTTGATTTTTGATTATAGCTATGATATGAAAAATTTATTTCACCTCCATTGAAACAAATTAAATTAATATTGTTTTCCTGTGTAAATTTACTTATCCCTGATAAAATTAAAATATTAAAATTATTATATAGAGTATCTATAAAAACACCAAAGCATGGTTGATAATTGTCCTTAACCTTGGCAGAAGAATACATCAATCTGTATTGAAATGGAGAAATTCTAGTATGATTCTTAAAAATTTTATTAAAAAGAACAGTTGATTTAAATCCTGATTTGTAAGCAACATCATAAATATTTATATTAGTATTTAAATCAATAAGATATTTTTTTGATTCTTCAACTCTATATGAATTTATAAATTCAAAAAAATTACACTTTGCATACTTATTAATAATAAATAATAAATAATTCTGGGTAATCCCTAATTTTTTTGCAAGCGATTTCGCATTAATATCAGGATTTTTGTAAATTTGTTCATTTAACATATAACTTTTTAGTTTATTAAAATATTCTTCAGATTTCTTTTGATCTATTTTTTTCAGCTTAAAAAGCTTAAAATTACTTATTATATCTCCTCTTTTATTTATATTTTTATTCTGTTCTTGAATTTTATTCAATAATTTTATTTCTTTTAAAGCATTACTTATTTGCATTGCCAACAATTCATATAATTTAATGTCGGCTTTCTCTCCTCCAAACACAGCGATACCCAATTGTTCATCTTTATAATAAAGAGGAAGTATATTATAGCTTTTTTCTTCTTCTAAAGAACCCAGTCCTTCAGGAATGATCTTTTTTGATAAATATTTTTCTTCACTCTTAATAAAATTATTATCTTTATACTTTTTATATCCTAATATATTTACAGAGTTTGTTTTTTCCATTTCATCATATAATGAAATATAACATGTATTAATGAGATATTTTGGCAATTCATCAATTAAAACATTTTTAAATTTATTTATTTCAACAACTGATTCAAGAACTTGCGTTATGGAAAACAATATACCTATAAGATCTTTATCATTATTTTTCATAAAATCTTTATATTTAATTATTTGATTTTCAATATATATTTTTGTTTTTTTATAAAGGTCATGAAAAAACATAATATTATTTTTTTCTGTTAAATAATAATTAATCTTATTGAAAATATAAGAAATAATATCCAACCACAAATAAATATCAATTTTGTTTTCCAACGACTCTAAAATTATTTTTTCAAGATATTTACTAAAATTTTCATTTGCTGTATTATTTATGCCTACTGATAATGACATAAGCAAATTTGTTGCCCATTCATTAATTTTTGATTCATTAATATAATCATAGAATTTATAATATACAAAATTTTTGACATCTTTTCTTATTGTCTCAATTATTTTATCAATAGAAATTGTATCTTTTTCTACAATATTTGTCTTTATTAAATCTGTTTGTTCAAATTTTTCAATATCGCAACCGCAAGTTTTTCTAACAAGTAACCTTGATGGCAATATCATTTTATTTATTTTATCTTTATTATATTCTTCATTAATAATTTTTAACAACACCTTAGCCGCTTGATACCCAACCTCAAAAGAAGGCTGACTTACGGTTGTCAAAGGCTTTATTAATTGCTGCCCTTCCTTTGCTCCATCAAAACCAACAACCGCAATATCCTCTGGAACTTTTATCCCCCTTTCTTCTAATTCATGAATAGCTTGTATAGCCATAAAGTCATTAGAGGATACCAATGCTTGAAAATTAACTTTTCTTTCATCAAGAAGTATTTTCACAGCTTTTTTACCTGACTCACCAGTAAATGTACCAGGAACAATCAGTTGTTCATTAATTGAAATATTGTATTTTGAAAGCATTTCTTTAAAAATATCAAATCTTATTTGAGCATCTATACTGTTCTCTGGTCCTTTTATAAAGGCAATTTGATTGAATTTATGAATTTCTAATAAATGGATCATTAAATCTCTCATTCCATTCTCATTATTAACAATAATACTTGGAATACCTTCAATATCAGTGCCAATGCTAATTGTAGGAATAGATGAATAATGATTAATAAAAGTCTTCAACTCATCTTTTGAAATATAATTGCCAATTGAAGATGAAATCATAATAATGCCATCAAGATCTGCAGGATTAACAAGATCATATAAAAAATTTTTTTGTGAGTAATTATAATATGGCGAATTTAAGTCTCCGCCTAAAAAACAGAATAATTTTACTCCTTCCTCTTCAAAAACTTTTTTTATCCCGGAATATATAGAAGATTCATAATAATCATGATAACTAACTAAAAAAAGTCCAATTTTTAATTGAACTTTCTTATCTGTTCTTATTTTTTTACTCTCTTTATAAAATTGTTTTGATTGGTCGGTTTCTTCAGCTTTATTATCACTTAAATTCTTTGTAAGTTTTTCTGATTTATAATAATCAATAAAATCATGAATTTTTTTTCCTGTATTATCTAATATTATCTGTGCTAGCTCACTTGCTGAAAGAGAAAGTCTATTACATAGATGAATTATAGATAAATTTGAATTTAAATATAGTTTTTCATTGTTTAATAAATTAATAAGCTTATTATAGCATTCTTTCGATTTAATATTTGAAATAACCTTAGTATTTTTATATACAGGCATATTAGTATCATAAATATCTTTCTGAATTAGCCCTCTATATCCCAAATACATAATTGCCGCAGAAACAAAAACCGGTAAAAATTTATAAATTATAATATATGAATAATTAAATATAAAAATAACTATTAGAAGGATTATAGATAAAAAAACAACAAATAAAAACATCAATGAATAGAGAAAGATCCAGTTTAAATTTATCTTTTCTATTGCTGAAAAATTTTCTTTAATTTTATTTTGATGTTTTATAATTAATACGTATATTCTACTTATAAATACTATTTCAACAATTACTAATAAAATATCTAAAAATACATCAACCGGATAATATTTTTTATTCATAATATCTAGTATGTATTGAATTTTAACCGAATTATCACTTATAAAGAAAGGAATTAAAATAATTAAGCATATCAGTGAAGGGATAAAGTATAAAAAATTTTTCTTTGAAAAAACAAAATTTTCTTCTATTAAAGATTTTGTGTAAAGAAAAATAAGCGTAGGATGAGTAAATAAAAAAAGCCATTCAACTTTTATAAAAAATGGCATATATTTGAATAAATTAGTTAATATTAAAAAACTTGAAGTTATACCTCCTGAAATGCTAAATAAAACTAATGCCAAAAATAAATTTGCTTTTTTTTGTGCTTTTTTTAAAAAAACAACACCTAAAAAAACCCCCTGAATGATACCTAAAAATAGTATTAACAATATAAAAAAATCAAATGTAATTTGCATTTTAGTTTATAATTAAATTATCAATATTTTAATTATATCATATATTATTTTTTATTGCACTATAAAATTACTAACATAACGCTCAACTTTAATTAAACTACCATTTGTGTCCCTTTCATAATTAAATATTCTTAGGATATATAATGTTCAATATTTAGTATTTTTGTTAAAAGTTATTAAAGTATTGCTTGTTTATTATTAGAGAGATATTTATCAACATCAAGAACTACTCTACTTGACGACTTCAAAAAATCC
>CAZHHK010000150.1:0-5845 GCA_964531405.1 uncultured Spirochaetales bacterium
TTTTCAAAAAAATAATTTATCAAATTTTTTCTTTGAAATAAAGTCATTTTTATCAATTTTTCATGATTGTTTTTTTCAAAAAAATCATTTACCAATGGATTTATTTTTTGCAAAAGATCTTTTAAAAGTTCTTTTTTTCTGTATTCTTTTTTGGATTTATATTCAATGATCTCTTGCTCAATCAAATTACCTATTTTATTTACGATTTTTTCTTTCTTTATTTTGCTTAAATCCTGCGGAATCTCATAAGCTTCAATATCTTTAATTAATATTTCTTTTAATTTTTCCTTTTCATTTTCATAAAATTCTATATTTAATTTTTTTAATATACCGCTTACTTTTAATTCAATCCTGTTTAACAAATTTGGATCTAATTCTTCATCTTCTTTATACAGAGCATTTAACTCCTCATTAATTTTAGTATCTTCAGTTTTTATTTCGGTGACATCTGTAATTTTATCATCTTCATTCTTTAATCTTATACTATCGATTATTGCTTTTTTAAATTCTTTAAAAAACGGATCTTCAAGGTTTTTTGCTGGAGTATTCAAATCAATGAAATCCGCTGAATTTTGGTTAAGTTTATTATAATTCTCAATGATTGCATTTTTAATTTTATCTTTTATATTCATAATTAAATAATCGATATTATTGGCTAATAAAATAACTATATTATTGCAAATAACCCGTTTGATATAAAGTAAAAACTATTATTTTATAAAAAAAGATTGTTTTATATGAAAATTGAATATATAATAGGCTATTATTATACTTAAAAGTATTCCATTTGTCTACCAAGTACTCAAGTGGCTAAACAATGCTTTGTTTTTTAAAACCGGCTTATGCTTGGGAGAAGGGAATAAAAATAGTTTTCTTGGAGGAAAATTTTATGATAAAAACTGGCAAAAAGAAATATTTATTGGCAATAATATTGAGTTTTTTCTTTTTAGCAGTTATTAATCCTGCAGTTAAAGTTATTATAATGCCTCAGGATAAAAAACAATCTACTGGTGTTTATCTTAAAAAAGGTGATAAAGTTAAAATAAAAGTTTCTGGTAAATGGTCATTATGGGATAAATATGATCAGGTTGGAGGAGAAGGACATCAGTTTGTTGTTGATGGTTTTAATTGGGGTGCTTTAATGGGAGTTATTGGAGACAATAGCGAACCGTTTATAATTGGTAATGCCATTGATTTTACAAGCCAGAATGAAGGCGTATTGTATTTATATCCTAATAAAGGGAATTATAAAATTGAAAATCCATCAGGCTCTCTGGAAGTTAATATAGATGGTGGTATTGAAATAGAAAAATTTAAAAAACAGATTTCAGGTAGGGCAAAAAAATTTTTATATGATCCAAAACAAGGAGAATTATTAACAAACTTATATTTCAAAAAAGGTGATATAGCAGAAATATATGCATTCGGCGAGTGGTCAATGTGGCAGGATGTATATTCAAATGTAACCGCAGGGGGACATAAATTCATTGCAAACGGGGTAAATTGGGGCAAATTATATGGAGGAATCGGCTCTACTTATGGAGAATTTTTAGAATACTTCCCGATTGGGGAAAAAGCTGTTTATAAAGTCAATAGCCAGGGTTTATTGACTATGTATCCTTTTCTTGATGATTATGAATCTAATCCTGGTGGTTTTTTGGAAATTTATATTATAGGTGGAAGAGAAAGCACGGATAAAGATAAAATTGATATTGATAATTTAATACGACAAAATAACGAATTGAATATTGTTGCAAAAATCAATCAAATAAGATCCCTTTGTGGACTCGATGGGTTGCAGATTAACCCTGCATTTTCAAAAACATCCTACGATCATGCAAAATATATGGTAGCAAATAACTCTTTTGACAGAGATGAAGATGAAACAAAGCCGTTATTCACTGGCAAAACTTTACAAGACAGATTAAAACTTCAAAATTTTGAAGGAAATTCTAGAGAATTATTTTGTCAGACAGATAATGCTGATAAAGCATTGGATATGATAATGGATTCAACTTATCATAGGTTAAGACTTTTGGATCCAAGATTAAAATATATAGGATATGGATTTTATAAATCTGGCATGAATTCTATTAATGTATTTGATCTGGGTTATATGAATGACAGTGAGCAGGAAAAAGATTGGGAAACAATTGCCTATCCTGTTAATGAGCAGACTGAAGTTAAAGTTTCATGGGACGGCAATGAATCACCTGATCCATTACCAAACGGTACCAATAAACCATTGGGTTATCCTGTGTCAATCCTCTTTAAAAAAGAAATAAAAAAGATCATTAAAGCAGAAATACTCGATAACAATAATAAACCTGTAAATTGTTTTATGATAAGCCCATTTACTGATTTGAATAATAAACAAATAAATGGTATTATCCTTGTTCCCAAAAAAACTCTTGATTTTAATACGAGGTATACTGTAAATATAAAAATTAAATATGCTGATGAAGATAAAGATTATACATGGACATTTATTACAAAAACAGGAGAATAAAGATTATTTTGTTATAGATAAAGAGATTTTTTATAAAAGGACCTTAAAATTAAATAAGGTCTACTCTTTATTTTCTTCAGATTGAAGCAATACTCCCATGTTTTTTGATTTGTTATAATCGATTGATTCTAGTTTCACGTACATGTAACTTTCAGTTTCAGGTTTTATAAGCTTTACCATATGAGTTTGAATATTTACCTCAACAACAACATACCAATCATTGTTAACTTTTATTTTTGCTCCCTGCAAAGGGAAATTTTCTTTTTCTTTTATATATGTTTCAAATTCATATGACAGACAGCACAATAATCTGCCGCATACACCACTTATTTTTAATGAATTTAAAGTGACATTTTGCTCTTTTGCCATTTTTATTGTAATCGGATTTAATTCATTGCTAACATTCGAACAGCAAAAATGCCTACCGCAATGACCATAACCTCCAATTATGCGGCATTCATCTCTGACTCCGATCTGCCTTAATTCAATACGAGTTTTGAATATTGAAGCCAGATCTTTTACAAGTTCTCTAAAATCAATCCTTCCATCAGCAGTAAAATTAAAGAGCATTTTTGAATCTTCCATAAAATAATGTACATTGATTAATTTCATCTCAAGATTATGTTCTTTGATTTTTTTTAAAGAAATATCATAAGCTTCTTTTGACTTATGTAAATTCTCTCTGTATTTTTCTCTATCTTGTTTTGTTGCAATCCTTATAACATTTAATATTTCATCTTGAGATAAGACATCATCCATATCTGTAATTTTGCCCTGAACAACGCCTATCTCGGGACCATATTGAGTGGGCACAATCAAAAAATATCCTTTTTTTATATTATCGATTTTAGTCCTACACACTTTTGAATAATTGTTATAAGTTAATTTTATTCTATAAAAGACATCATCACTTTCAATTTTATGATCTTTTTTTTCTTTCTTTTTTATCTCAATATCTCTATCTTCAAGTTTTTCTAGCTCTTTGAGATTTTCCATATAATCTAAGCCATTGCCATTCATCTATTTAACTCCTTGTATTACGACATTAAATCTATTAAAATACCTTCAATAAAGTCTATTTTCTGGGCAAATTTTAAAGTGTTTTGCTGCTCTAAAAAAAATATTTTTGTTAACTCCTGTAATTCCTTATTTATTATATCAAGATGTACTTTGGCTATTTTTTCTTTTTTTCGTTTGTCCCATAAAATTACTTTTTCTTTTTTTTCTGATAATGCAATGAATATTTTTAAATAATCCCTTACAAGTTTTTTATAATTTTCAAGATCAACTAATTGTCTTGATTTTTTTAATTTTTCTCCCTGCTTTCCTATGTTCTTTAAAATATTTTCTAATTCATCTTGATATTTTTTAATTTCTTTTAAATCTATATCTTTTTCTATAGATGATATTATATTATCAAATGATTCTTCTTTTTCAAAAAAAACAGACTTTTTACTTTTTAAATCTCTTGTTTTTTTGAGTTTGTCTTTTTGAATTTTTTTCGGTAAAAAATCCTGTATAAAATTATAATTATCGATTTTATCCATCGCTATACAATTATACAATTGGAATGAAAAAAAGTCAAAGGTATTTGGTTATTTACAGAATTTACTTACCTGTAATTTTGTGCTATTTAAAAATATATTCCTCTTTTGCTTTTTGCTCAATTACATCTTTAATGTTGCTTTTTGAAATGATTGTGCATTTACCATTAAAAATAACTCCATCTTCCATTGTGACAGATGAGCCGTAAATATTACCGATTACTTCACCAGTTTTAAGTACCAGTACTTTGTCTTCTGCATAGATGTCACCTTTAACTGTGCCTCCTACAATTACAACTTTTGCGACTATCATGCATTCGGCTCTTCCTCCTTTACCAATTATTACTTTGTTTGTGGAATTAATCTTGCCGGAAAAATTGCCATCGATTCTTAAAGGTCCCTTAATATTAAAAAGCCCCTTCAGATAGGTATTTTCACCTATAATAGAATTTATTGTTAATTCGGTTAATGAATTTTTAATTTTCATAAAATAAAATTACCTTAAAATATGGTTAATAGTGTTTATAAAACACTTAATATTGATACTTTAAAATATCAAATTTATTTAGAATTTTAAATAGAATAACAAAATATCTCATAAATTTTGAGTTTTGGCGGTATGATAATTATTTAAAATTATCAAAAATTCCATAAATAATCCACGCTCAAAATTAATAAACAGAAATACTATTAAGTATAAATATGGAATTTTATAAGCACCTTAATAGATGGAAACAAATTTCCATGGATCAAGCAGATTATCTCCCAATCTAATTTCATAATGGACATGTGTCCCTGTTGCCGACCCGGTTCTTCCCATGTATCCAATGATTGTGCCCTTTGCTACTTCATCTCCTGGTGCAACAACTGGACATGACCTCATGTGTGCATATAATGTTGTAAATCCCAATTTATGAGATATTTTAACATACCATCCATATCCAAAAGGATCCCAATCGATCTTTTCAACTTTACCTGGAGCTGTAGCAACTATAGGTGTCCCCAACTGGTAGGCAAGATCGATTCCTGTATGCATATCTAGTATTTTATGTATAGGATGTATTCTTAATCCAAAACCTGAAGTTATTATACATGGACCTTTAACAGGACTGCCAAAAGGCAATTCCTGCAATAATTTATTATAGCTTTTTGCCATTTTGTTAACTTCACTCAATGCCTGGATCGAATACTGATAATCATTTAAAAGATTATTTATTCCTGCTTTTTCTATTTCAAAATCATTTTTCTCAGCATAATCTACAGGATTTAAAGCACCACCCTGTCCGTCATATTCCTGCATACCACGTAATACATCTGAATTTAAATTTGATGTTAAAGTTATCAAATTTGATTTAAAGAGAGAATGCTTTTCCAATATTTTGCTTATCATATCCTGGTATTCATTGGATCTTCTTTCATACATTTCTTTTGTTGACTGCGCACTCTTCATCTTTAATATTTCACTTGATGATATCTGGATTAATAATACAACGGTAACAACTGCGCTTAAGGAGACAAATATAAACATGAATAATGCAAAAAAATTAATCCTGAAATTGAAGACCTTTTTTTCAGAATGAGGAATAAGCATAATTGTAAATTTTTGTCCGCAAGCTTTATAAATGAATTTAAAAAAAGTAATAATCCCATTTTTTAACGCTGTGAAAAATTGGTAAAAATATATTAAAAATTTTTGCTCTGATTTTTTAAAATTGTTTGCATGTTTCATATTTTTATCCCTCAAAAAAAAACTTTATCTGCAAAAAATAACATTAAAAGAATGAAATGTCAA
>CAZHHK010000151.1:0-5817 GCA_964531405.1 uncultured Spirochaetales bacterium
TATTTTTCATCGATTGTTGATTATTAATCAACATGCTCAAAATATTTTCCCCCTCTAGCGTTATTTCACGGTACCTCTGAAATCTGGCGGGCAGTCACAGAAGAGGGGGTATGCGCCCTGGAGTAAAGGAGATTCGAAATTGCATGATGAGGATTTCCTTTTTCTCTTGGAACCATTTAATTCTGTCTTCGTTCAGCTCCTCGAGAAAGTTCTTCATAAAGGTGAAGCAAAAAGCATCGCCCTTGCGCTTGAAGTCAGGCTGGATATCCTTCTTTTAGATGAATCCGAGGCCACTGGTCAGGAATATCGGGAGCATCTGTCGATTTCCCATAGCATTATTCAGGCAGCTGACATAGTTCCATTTTATCCAGTCCACATTTAACCTATTTTCGCAGGCGGAGTGATCCTTTACAAGAAGTTTACATAAAAATCAGATGAAATATTCGGACTTATACCTAAGACACGGCTCTCCATATTTTCTATATCCATCGATATCACATTCAAGTCAAAAGATTTCACTGCACGACAGATCAGAATCTTGCGGTACATATAACCAGTATGGAGATAAGCGGATCCACTGGGGGAAGCTAAATTTCCCTCTCATGTGTGGGCGATTTTTCTGGTTTGCCAGGGAATGGATCAACCGGCATGGTGATTTGTATTTAATGTTACTTCATCGAGGACTGCGGCGAATTTTCTTGCCATCTCGACATGGCTGTATTTCATGATCTCCTCCTCAATTCCATGGTACTGGACCGCACCCAGTTCTTTGTATTCACGGTATGCATTCAGTAAATATTCCCGCAGTTCCTCTTCCGTTGAGCAGTGGACGCCCGCCTTGGTCTGATCGAGGAGTTCCTTAACAACGCCTCCATCGGTATAACCGATGGAGAGGATGGGGCGACGGGCGGCGAGGTAGTCGAAGAGCTTGCCGGTATAGACGCCTTTTTCATTGGGATCGTTCCAGGTCAGAAGGAGGAGAATTTGTGCTTCACGTTGTTTTTGGATGGAATCTTCCCGCGAAATAACTCCATGGATTTTCACGATTTTCTCTAATTGGTACTTTTTTACATCATCAAAAAGCCAATCCTCTATCCGACCAAAAAAGTTAATTTTAATCAATTCTGGGTCAATTTTATTTTCATTTATTAAATATCTAATAATTTTGAAAAGAGGTTCTGGATCTTGACGACCCTGATACAATACTCCAGTGTAATTTATTGAAAAATTTAATGAAAGAGGAATACCTGGATTAATTTGGTCTATATCGAAACCATTGGGAATAACATATATTGGATTATTTTTATGCAATACTGATAAATTATGTGCTAAAGGATTAGAAACAGTAATTATCGCATCTGCTTTTGATAATGTCCTTTTCTCTAATTTTAGTTCAATTAATTTTCGAATCGGAGTTCTTTTAAAAATATGATTTTGTGTCCACAAATCTCTGAAATCTGCAATCCATGGAATATTAAAAGTTTTTTTAATGGTCGAAGCAATAATATGGGCTGTATACGGCATTGCTGAACTGAAAATTGCATCAAAATGTTCTTTTTGCAATAGATTGGTACTTTCATTAATTGCAAGATATTTCCATTTTATTTGTGCATCCGGATAATAAAATATTTCTTTATAAATATATAATATGTATTTAGTAAATTTATATATTTTCTTATTAAATAAAAAATTTTTCTGAGAATAATGGGGGTTATTTTGATTAATTCCAAATAATTTTAGAAAAAAGGCATCAATTTCACTATATTCGGTAGTAATAACTCTACCTTGAGTAGGAAAATTATTTTTTGGTTGTATTGTAAGAATCACCGGCTCCCAACCAAATAATGGTAAATATTTTATTAAACCATTGATTCGGATTGATCCAATTTGATCATGTTGATAATAATAAAAAGAAATCACAAGAACCTTTTTCATAATATTCTTTCTAATTATAAATTATATATTAAATTCACAGCTCATTTGGGATTTTTTTTCTTTATAAATAATTTAAATGCTGCATTAATATCTTATTTTTTATTTATAATCCATACATCAAAACCATTATTTGAATAAATGAGATTTATTTGATTATCATCTTTTAAATGATAAAAATCAGAAGTTAACCAGCGATATTTAGCCAATTTGGTAAATTGCTCTTTATAATATATTATATCACGTTCAAGTATAATGAGATACGTTTTGGAATGGTAAAAACGTGCAATTGTATCATACCCTTGTTGATAACCAAAATGATATGGTGCCTGAAATGCAGTAGTTGCCTTCTCTGGATTTGCTGCAAAGGAATAATTAATATTTGAAGATAAATAGTTTGGAAGATTGGTATATTCTCTTTTTATTTCCGATTGCAGGGCTTTTTCATAACGTCCCGGAGAAAAAGTGACACCAGATATTGGGTATTTTAAATCACGAGTTTGGAGGAACCATTTCGCTCCAAACAATTCTTCTTTAGTATCCTGATAATTTGGATGAAAATTATATGGGGAATGGTAATTAATCAACAGACAACTTAAAAATAGTCCAGCCAGTAAAAATAAAATTAAAAAAAATTTTTGATTTTTAGAAAAAAGGAATGATTTACTATTTAACCAAAAAACAAAAAGCCATGCAATGGCAACAGGTGCAATAAAGTTTATATATGGGATGAAACGGAGCGGTCCAAAATTAAAATTAAAAAGGAATAACACACCAGATAATGAAATATACCCGATTATGGGTCCATATAGTGAAAGAAAGATTTTTTCATTATTATTTTGCGACCTCTTTTTTAATATAACTAAAAAACTTATTGTTATTAGTATAAGAACGAGAATTGTTGGCCCATACAACCGAAATATTATTTCAATTAAGTTATAGCCAAAATCACTTGCATAATCCATTTTTTCAATAGTAGTTGTGATATGCGTTAACGGAAGATCTCCCTCAAGTATATATTTTAAATTATAGACTAAAGTTCTCCAAGGTCTGAAAAATGAAAGCCAGAAAATGAGACAAATTATAATTAATAAAAAGTGAAATAAAATGTGATTTGTAAAAAAATGTTTTAAACAATCATGTTGACCAATCCGATAATTTTTTTGTAAAAAGAAAAATATCCATATCATCAAAAGAAAAACAATTATTGCAATAACAGATAATAAATATGAGATAATAATAAACATATAAAATATAACGCATAATAAATTTAGGGAAAGATTTTGTTTCTTATGTATTTTAATTATTAAATAGAAGATGATTGGAATAAATGCATTGGCAAATAAATTTGGTGTGAGTAGTATAATACTCCCATTTAATAAAGCACAACTTATTAGGAAAGCAATATTGAGAGTCTCATGTGAATCAATAATCTCTCGATAAAATAGGTAGATTCCTGCCAAAGATAACAGACTCAATAAAAAAGGAAAAGTGATAAAAAAGACTCTAAAATCAATATTTGAAAAAAAGTAAAAAATGGTAGAAAAAATATGCATTCCAGGATAAAACAAATCATAGGAATTAATTTCTCCCAATTTTATTACTGAATTAATAAACCCCAAATGAGATGCGGGATCAACGGTCATTCCTAAAAAATAGTAGCCACGTATGATATGCGCTATTGAGGATAGAGAAAAAGCACCTAATAAAAATAAAATAAAGAGTTTTTCATAGAGTGTTTTTTTAAATTTTTGTAATATCATACAATAATAGGAAAAAATAAATAAAATTAATATTATAAACCAATATAAAATGGGAGTTGACCAATATATTGAAGCTTCGTATTGCGTTGCTGGTGTTTGATAGGTTATTAAAATAGTTATAATATAAAAGGATATAATAAAAATGCTGAGTAAAATGATAGAATTTTTGGATTTATTTTGGACTTTGTTCATATTTCTCTCGATAATTCTAGGAATTGATAGTCGTATGTGATATCCCAAGAAATATTTTATTTATTGGAGTGGGTAATATTTGAGAAACAATTAATATACTTATGAGCATTCTTTTCCCAAGAAAAGTATTGGATAACTCTATGATATCCTTTTTCCCCTAATTGTTCTTTTAATTTTTTATCATGAATAATATCTGATGTTTTTTTCGTTAATTCTTTAATATCTTTATAAGCAACCAAAAAACCACATTCACCATTTTGAATTAATTCTTTATTAGAACAAATATCAAATGCAACAACAGGCAGTCTAGATGCTAATGCTTCAAGAATTACTAATGGACACATTTCAGCACGTGAAACAAAAATTAAAACATCTGCATTTAAATAATATGGTATAACATTGTCGACGATTCCCAAGTAATAAGCATTTTTATTTTTTCTAATATCTTCGATTAATTTGTTATCTACTGGAGGTCCAATAATATAATAATGCACATTTGATTCAATTTTATTCAATTCTTCAATAAATTCTTTTAAGTGTCTTGCTTTTCTGTTATCCACAGTACCAACAAAAAGAATAGCAGGATGAAGAATCTCTGGGATTGTTTCTTGATTGGTTGAATACTCCTCTGGATTCACACCATTATAAATTAATTCTGACTTAATTTTGCGTTTTTTCATCATTTTTTTTTGATAAAGTGAAACAGCTATCACTTTATTTGAAAAATAAAGTTTCAATTCATTAGGAATTCCTTGAAATATTCCTGCAAGAAAGGTATCTAAGCTAAAAAACCAATTAAAAGGCCAATTACTATGGTTAGTGGAGATTAAGGGAATACCAGAACCAATGGTCATAATGCCAAGCCAATCATGACTATGGATAATGTCTGGTTTATATTCATGAATAATAGATCTTAGCTGAAAAAACGCAAACAATCCACTTTTTTTCAATGGGGAAAATATAAACTCTTTTTCCCATTCCGGATCTATATGACCTTTATATGTTACAATAATTACATTGTGACCATTCTTTTTAAATTGTCTCGCTAATTCATAAGCAACTTTAGAAGCTCCATTCCATTTTACCATCCATTTAATCAAAATAAGAATTTTCATTTATATTTTCATATTACGCATATATACTTCAAGGTATTGATTCACGGTGATATCCCAGGAAAACAGTTTAGCTCGTTTTAAACTTTGACTTTTTAAGGTAACTTTCAAATTATCATCATTTAATAATAATAAAATAGTATCTGCCAATTCTTTACAGTTATCTGGATTAAAAAGGAGTCCCGCATCCCCAATAATTTCTGGACAAGCTCCTCCATTTGATGCAATAACAGGTAAACCATGACTCATTGCCTCTAAAAGGACAATGCCAAACATTTCGTTTTTCGATGGAAGAATAAAAGCATCAGCAATCATATAATATTTAGATAAATTATTACTAAAAGGAATAAGAATAACATAAGATGTAATATTAAATTTTATAATTTTTTGTTTTACTTCCTCTAGTAAATCTCCACTTCCAATCAAAATAAAAAGAATATTATTATAGGAGGAAATTATTAGCGGAATGGAATTAATTAACGTTAAAATATTTTTATATTTATTCATTTTACCCACATAAAGTATTATAAATTTTTCTTTGGGTAAACCTAGAAATTTTCGAATATCTTGTTTTTGAATAATTGATAATTTTTCTTGATTATTATAAGAAATTCCATGATAAATTACTAATGAATTAATTCCATATTTTAATAATAGTTGATTTTTAACATAATATGATATTGCAATATGGCAATTTGAAAAAATCGATGATAATTTTAAAAGTTTTTGTTCAATATTATAATAAAATTTCATTAAACCCTTTTCAAGTTCGGGTTGTGGAATACCATGTGATGTAATTATATATGGTATGCCCCATA
>CAZHHK010000152.1:0-5666 GCA_964531405.1 uncultured Spirochaetales bacterium
TATAATGGCTTTGATGTATGAGAGGTCACGAGTTTGTTACGCCATCAAATTTTTGTTCCTTTTTAAAATTTGGAGAATAAAAAAATGATAAAAGTTATAGGTACAGGAAGTTATTTGCCAGAAAAAATACTTACCAATGATGAATTATCAAAAATGGTTGATACCAACAATGATTGGATCGTTCAGCGAACCGGTATTCTCGAAAGAAGAATCGCCAGGCCTGATGAAGCGACCAGTGACATGGCGATAATTGCCAGTAAAAAAGCTTTAGAGATGGCGGGCATGAAACCTCTGGATGTAGAATTAATAATAGTCGGCACATCAACGCCGGATTTTCAGATACCGGCAGTTGCTCCAATTATAGCCGATAAGCTGGGTTGTGAAAAAGCTTATGCTTTTGATGTGAATTCAGTTTGTACAAGCTTTGCTGCTGCATTCATAAATGCTTACAGTATGGTAGCAATGGGTTTTTATAATAATTGTTTAATAATAGGCTCCGACACTTATTCAAAAATATTAAACTGGGAAGACCGTACAACCTGTATTTTATTCGGTGATGGCGCTGGAGCAATGGTAATAAAAAAAGATCAGACAAAAAAAGGTGTTTTAGGGCATGCATATGGAGTTGACGGTAAGGATGCGCACTGTGTTATAATACCTGTTGGAGGATCAAGAAATCCATTACATCCTGATACTTTTAATAAATATAAAAAAGAATATCTTTACTTCCAAATGGATGGAAGAGCAGTTTATGAATTTACCCTAATCTGTATACCAGAGGCTATTGAACAGATGATAGAAAAAGCAGGTCTTACAAAAAATGATATCGATTGGTTTGTATTGCACCAGGCAAACAGAAGAATAATCGAAGCAGTTGCAAAGCGCCTGGGGTTATCAAGAGATAAATTTATTATAAATATCGATAATGTTGGCAATACATCATCAGGATCAATACCGATTGCAATGGATGATGCTAACAGGGCAGGCAAATTTAAAAGCGGAGATAAGATATTGATGATAGGCTTCGGTGGAGGATTAAGCTGGGGCGGCGTTGTTTTTGAGTGGTAAAATAAGTTATTATTAGTTTATAAAAAACTGGTGTTATTTGTTTTTCTTTAAGTAATCAATAAAATCATCATATTGAAGAGGTTTGCTGAAATAATAACCTTGTATTATTATTTCAGGATCTACGGATTTTAGATAATCGATTTGGTTTATTGTTTCAACTCCCTCGCTAATAACTTCGAGTCCAAGTTTTCTTGCAAGCAGTATTATAGCTTCGATTAATGGTGAATTAGCTTTTTCATCCGGTATGGGTGATATAAAACATTTTTCTATTTTAAGAGTGTTTATTGGCAGACTCTCAAGATAACTGAAGGAAGAGTATCCTGTCCCAAAATCATCAATCGCAAATTTAATACCGATCTTTCTTAAAGAATTCAATTTATCAAGTGTCTCATCAATATTTTTCATAAGACAGCTTTCCGTGATTTCCAGGTGAATGAATTCCGGATCTATACCGGTTTTTGCTATTATTGATTTTATATTTTCAACAAATTGCGCTTCATTAAACTGTTTTATTGAGAGATTTATTGAAAAAAACAAATCATTGAAACCCATTTTGTGAATATTTTTTAAATCTTCACAGGCTTTTTCAAGTATCCACTGTCCAATCGGTATTATAAGCAATGATTCTTCCGCAACAGGAATAAATGAGGCAGGCGGAATTATGCCCTGTGTAGGATGCTTCCACCGTATCAATGCTTCTGCCCCGATGACTCTGTTATTAAGATTTTGTATGGGTTGATAATACAGCATGAACTCGTTTCGCTCCAGTGCAAGGCGCATATCAGTAATAAGATTAACCTTTTTAATTGCTTTGATTTCCATGCTCTTTGTATAATACTTATATACATTCTGTTCTTTCTTGGCTTCATTTAGAGCGGTGTCTGCATTTTTTACCAGAGTATTTACATCAAGCCCATCCTGAGGAAAGAGAGTAATACCAATACTTATCCCAAGATAAAAATTTTTGTTTTTCAAATCAAAAGGCTTTGAAACATTATTGATTATTCTCTGGGCAACTATAGCGGCATCTGCATCATCGATTAAACTGTTAAGTATAACGGTAAATTCATCACCGCCGAATCTGAATATATAATCACTTTCCCTAAGCGCTGATTTTATTCGTATGGTTACTTCCTTTAAAATTTCATCTCCAAAATTATAGCCGATTGCATCATTTATATCTTTAAAATTGTCAAGATCAATAAACAAAAGCCCGCGCATTTTATATATATCGCCTCTTTTTGCCTGTATTAAAGAATCTTCGAATCTTTCGTAAAAAGCTTTGCGGTTCATTAATGATGTTAGTTGATCATGATAGGCTATGTAGGTAAGTTTTTCATTGCTTTTATCGAGTTCATCATAAGCGATTGCTACTTTTTTTGATTGATCTAGAAATCTTTTTGATATTCCAATCATGCTTAAGACTGTTAAAAAAATAATACCAAAAACAAATCTAGGATACGAAGTGTGTGGAAACATCCCTATATGAAAATTGAAATTTATATAAATGGTATCATCAAGCGCGCTAAAAATGGCGATGATTATGCCAATCAAAATATAAATCGTTTGATTTAAATGTTTTCTGTTTTTAATTAAATGAATAATTGTTACTATAAAATAATAAAATATTATTACACCAAGATATATATCTCTTAATCTGTACAACAAGCCTTCCTGTCCTCTTCCAGGTGATCTTGAGACTCCTTTAATTACAGATATGTATAAGTCGGGTTTAATAAAAGCTACTATAGATAAAACAATTGCACATAATAAACCAAATATACCTATTGTGATATTTAATTTTTTGAATTTACCCTTTAAATCAAGATAATATGTAAACAGCATTGGAATGGCAACAAAATACAATAATGCCACTAGCTGTTCTATTCTGTGAAATTGATAACTTAAAATCTGATTATCAAGAATGTATGCATAGGTTGCAATAAATCCTTCCATGAGCACAAATGTAAAAGATATTGCACCTATTAGAGACATCGAAAAGTAAAGCCAGTTTTTCCAATTAATAAAAACATATATAAAAAGGATTAACCCAGAAAATATTATACCTGCGCCGATTATTGGGACAAAAATATTTAATACAATGAATTTCATATCGATCATAATATGATGAAATTATAGGTTTACCATTATTTAATGTCAAGGATTATTATGAAAGAAAAAAATAAATGTTTAATTTATTTTAAAACATTCTGAATTTATTCCTGAAATAATAATTTCCATGATTGTAAAAATTTATTAATAATTTTTTTTATTGCTTTGTCTTTGTTTATATTTTTGACGTTGTCCGATAATTGCCCCTCATAAAGTCTTTTAATGCGTGATATTGTGCCAAATTTATAATCAAACGGCTTGCCATTAGAATAATAATATAAGCTGTGTTTGCCAAAATCAGTTATAAATTGAAACTTTTTGCTTGCTTCAACAGCATATTTATTTAGAGATCTGATGTATGCTTCATTATTTTGTTCTATAATATCATCATTTATATTATTTGAAATAATAAAATATCCTTTATATGATATTTGCCCGGAATTTATTAATTGATCGATTGAGTAATTATATGCATTATCAATATAGATACAGGGCATTTCTGTATATGCAGGGGTATACGGTGTTTGATTAAAAATATCGACATAAAACACCTCATCGGCTTTAATAATATTGTTGATATATTTTAGAATGTTCCTTGAATATTCTCCGTAATAATCAGTATTATCGATTTTTAATTTAGGATTTAGTCTGTAATAAAACAACCTCTCTTTTATGCTCATTTTCCAGTTGTTATATTCAGGCTGGAGTCGTTTTATGGAAATATCATCACCTTTTGATTTTAATTCATCAAGCGCTTCTTTGGAGACCTTATAATCATTATAAAAATTACGGCTTAAAATTTTATCCCAGATAAAAGCTGTTTTATAAGCATAAAAAGAAGTTATAAAAGCAAAAAGGGAAAAACAGATAGATATAAATAAATATTTTATCCAGACGGGCTTGATAATTTCCTTGTTATATTTAAGAAATAGATTGCCGAGGAATCTAAAAAAATTAATTATAAAAAGCTCAATAACGCCAAAACCCATTGATGCAATAATTAGTAGTGGTATTAGTGCTCCCATCAGATATCGTGGTAGCTTATGTGGTATATTCGATAACTCGGTAAGATATACCGATACCGATAAAACAAGCGACAGTATAATTATGGAATAATATATAAGGCTTGAAATAAACACCCCATGATATTTAATAATAAATTTTAATAACTTAAAAAGCTTTTGTTTGCTGAATTTAAAATTTAAATTGAAAGTATTTAATACCGGCTTATATTTTAAAAGATCTTTTGAAAGAACCCTGAATAGAGAAGCTCCACCAAAAATAATTGGAGAAAAAAAACCAATTGTGACATAAAATTTTACAATGTCACCTGCTTCGAGCCAGAGATTTTTTGCATAATATAATGTATCTGATACGAGGAAATTGTCTACTGCAAATCTTGCGCTTTTAAAAGCTGTTAACGGATCATTATATAAAAACCACATAAAGGCAAAATAAGGAATTACCGCGATAACAAAACCTGCAAATAACTTAGATAATTCTCCTAAAATTTGAAAATTTTTTCTTTTAAAAGGGTTAAATAAGATGGCAATCAAAATGAAGGGAGCAGGAAGCATGAGAAGAGATGTTGTAAATCTTGTTAAAAAAGATAACCCCAGAGACATGCCCCCCAGAATAGATGAAATCCCATTTTTATCAGAATACAATAAAAAAATAAAACCTAAAATTAAAAAAACAAAACTTGGACATTCTGTCATAAAAAAATGACCCCAGTAATTAATTAATGGAGTCCCTATCCAAAAACAGGAAGCCAAAACTCCTCCTGCCAAGCCGCTTAATTTAAATCCAAGTATAAAAAAAACAATTGCACCCATAACAAGAATTATTGTTTTAAATTGATGGAGTTTTATAATATCTTCAGTATATTTTAACGGATACGAAAGTATAAGAGGGAATGTAAGAAGCCTGCAATTGAATTCATTATAAATATTGGGGAGTGGTTTATTTTTAAGAAAATGATCTCTTGCGATATCTATGGGAGGTATTGTCCTGAAATATTTACCCATAGCAATATAAGAGCATTCATCAAAATATAACCCAGTCCTAATAGGATATAAAAAAGCCTGGTAACTAAATTGTGCAATATTAACTATTAGTATAACAAACAAAAGAATATATACTAGTTTAAGGAATATATTTAATGCTTTTGTTAGATTTAATTTATTTTTTATTTTTTTGATTATTCTATATGAAAATATCTTACATTCAGAAATGAATAATTTAAAAATCCTTGCAACTCTGTTTTTTTTCATAAGGGAATTTTTGTAAAATTTTAAGAAATCAAAAATAGCGATTATATAAAAAAAATATGAAATTATCAAGAAAATAAAGTATTTATGCCCCAGAAATTTCTTTTTATAAAAAAATAAAAAATCCCCTATCACATCAATGTATGGTAGGAGAATATAATTATAAGAGTGCGTCCCAAAATAGTTGAATAATATGATTTATTAATGTATAATTTC
>CAZHHK010000153.1:0-5602 GCA_964531405.1 uncultured Spirochaetales bacterium
AACATTCTCTGTCATAGTAATGTTAAAGAACTAAATAATATATACAAATTATTATGTGCAAATGATTATTATAACTCAATAATCATTATTAGTCAAGATATAATTTTAAAATTCTTAAAATTATTATTATCATTGATTCATACACAATATTCAGGAAGATTATTTATCATGCCCCTCGTGAATTGCTCGCATTATATACACTATAATTCTTTCAATGTCAATGAAAAAATAAAAATATTTTTATTTTTTTTCAAAAATTAATATTATCTTCATAATCAATGTATATAATATTTAAATTAATATCATTTAAAATAATCCATAGCATTTTTAAAGATATCCAGACCCCTTTTTTGATCTGATATATCTTCTATTTGCCATCTGGGATGATTCTCATTAAAAATAAAAGCCTCAGGATGAGGCATAAGTCCAAATACATTACCTTTTTTATTTAAAATTCCAGCAATATTTTCAATAGAGCCATTCGGATTAAAGGGATATTCTGTATTCTCGGAATCAGGATTAAAATATTTAAGTGCTATTTGATTATTTTTTTTAATCGAATTCAAAATATCATTATCCTTAACAACAAATTTACCCTCTCCATGTCTTACCGGTAAATAAAGGCTTTCAATGCCTTTTAACCATGGAGATTCATTGTTAATTATCTTTAAATAAACCCATCTATCCTCAAAATGCCCAGAATCATTCTCCATAAGGCTGGCAGTTTGAATTTTACTATTGTCAAGATCAGGCAAAAGTCCAAGCTTTGTTATTATCTGAAAGCCGTTGCAAATTCCAATTACAAGTCTGTCAGAATCGATGAATTTGCTGATTTTATCAATTGCTTTGTTTTTTACTAAATTTGCATAAATTCTGCCCGATGCTATATGATCACCAAATGAAAAACCACCAGGAAAAGCAAGAATTTGATAATCATCAAGAATTTTATTATTTTCAATTAAATCTTCAATATGAATAATCTTAGTTTTGCCACCTGAGAGCTGAAATGCCCATTCAAGCTCTTTCTCAGCATTAATACCATATCCGGTTAAAATCAATACATTCGCACTCAAAGATAAAACCTTTTTTTAAAATTTGATACGAATTATATCAAAATTAAGCAATAAAGCCAATATCATAAATAAATCTAAATTCAAAAAAATTATTTTATAGTTTATCCTTTTACTTAAGCATCGTTATGTCAAAAGTTTCTTTATTATTGAAACTTTGTTTACAAATATCTAACTTAAGATTGCTACGAAGAATACAAAGAAATAAGGAAAAAAATTAGGAAACTTATCATATTTAATTACTTTCTTCGTGAACTTCTGTGGTAAAAATATGATATTTCTAAGTTAAGGAATTTTTACTGAAAATATTTTATAATTTTATTACCAGCTTGATGTAGCGCCCCCTCCGCCTGAGCTGCCTCCGCCAAAACTAGAAGATGATGATCCAAATGATGATGAACCAAATGAACCACCTGATGAAGAGCTCGATGAACGGGTAAGCATCGGTAATGTAACATAAGTTGAAGAAATATGACCACAGGCAAGGCATTTGTAATCCAGTTTTTTTTGACCTGTACTGGTGTATGTCGGATACTCTATTACTTCTGACTTAAGAAACTTAGCCGCAATACTGTTGCAGCTCTTGCATGAAATATATAAATTATATTTAATTCCTCTAAACACTTCAATTGTCTTATTATTGCACTTCGTACAAATCCAAACATCATAATCGTTTGATTTAATCTGTTCTTCAACTCTTTCAAATTTGTTAAGATATTCATCATCCTCCACTTCATTCAATTTTCTCATAAGTTTACCGCATTCCGGACATTTTCTCTCACCATTTCGCCATTTATAAATTATTTTATTCTTTTTTGCATTGGCAAGTATTCCCAGTACAGCAAGAGAAATTATACCGGTAAATGGTATTAATAAAAAAATCCTTGCAATAAAGTGATAATCCGAATATTTTTTACCGAAAGCAGCTATCAGCATGAAAATTGAACAGAGCAAAATTGAAATTATTAATCCTATAACAGAAAGTTCTCCAATACCTTTTGAATGCAGTTCTTTTATCTGCGAATACTTACAGTAATTTTCTTTCATATTCCTGATAATTCTTTTAAAATTATATATAAACGGAAATGTTATTATTAAATAAAGGAATAATGATAAAATTATAAAGATCAAAAAAGTATTAAAACTTTGAGTCTTAGTCATCCTTTCATATTCAGCCTGTTGTCTGTCTGCTTCTTCTTTGTTCATCTTATCAATGTAAGTATTATCCTGCAATACATTTTTGAGTATTTTAACATATTCAATTAAACCTGTGCCGTATTTACCTTCCTTGAAATACGGTATAACAAATTTATCCTGAAGCATTCTGCATGTGCTGTCGGTAAAAACAGATTCCAATCCATATCCAACATGTGTCCTGAATTGCCTTTCATCGATACTTGCAAGAAGTAAAAGACCGTTATCTTTTCCTTTTTTGCCGATCTTCCAGCTGTCAAATATATTCTGTGCTGCCCAGAATATATCACCGCCTGTATTCGGTACAATTACTACAGCTATTTCTACGGAAGTTTCCTTCTCTATATCATTAATAATGCTGTTTAATTGGTTGATCTCTTCGCTGTTTAAATATCCGCCATCATCAACAACCCATGTACCGTTTGTAACTCTGGGATTGACAAGCGTTTTTACATCAAACACATAGTCAACCGCATTAGCTAATAATGTAGTAAACAAAGCTATCAAAATAATTATTTTTTTTAAATTCATTTAAATTCCTCCAAAATTATTTACAAAACATATTCTTCATCATATTTTACTATCTGGACATCATTGACTTTTTTTCCCAAAATTGATTTTAAACTAATTTGTGCTTCTTTTTCGCCATGTACAAGAAAAACCTTTTTTATATTTTTATAATCAAGGGAATCTATGTAATCGCTTATCTCATTGTAATCGGCATGCGCACTGAATGCATTGAATAATTCTACTCTCGCATTTAATTTATACATATCATTGAATATTTTAATCTCTTTTTGCTTCTCGGCTATCCTGCGTCCAAGAGTGTTTTCAGCCATAAAGCCGACAATTAAAATTGTATTTTTTGGATCTTCAACATTATGCGCAAGATGATGGAGTATCCTACCGGCTTCACACATACCTGATGATGAAATGATAATCGCTGGATCTTTTAATTCATTAATTTTCTTAGAGTCCTCGACACTGTTTGTATATATCAGATTATCAAATGTAAACGGATTTTCATGATTATTTAAAAATTCTTTGTTTATTTCCTCATCAAAGCACTCGGGATGAATTTTAAATATTGAAGTAGCATTTGTTGACATAGGACTATCAATATATATATTAATCCTGGGTATCTGATTATTTTTCACGAGAAGATGTATGTAATAAACGAGCTCCTGAGTTCTTTCAACGGCAAACGCAGGAATGATTATTTTACCACCGCTTTTGACTGTTTCATTTATAATTTCACTCAACTTCTTTAAGGTAAGACTCATATCATCATGAAGCTTGTTGCCATAAGTGCTTTCACAGATCAGATAATCGATTTTCGGGAGGCTGGCAGGATCTTTTAATATCGGCAGATTCTTTCTACCCAGGTCTCCGGTAAATCCAATCCTGACTATTCTATCGCCTTCCTTAATTTCAAGATAAACCTGACTGGATCCTAGTATATGTCCTGCTTCATAAAAAACAGCTTTTATTTTTTCATCAATATAAAACTCTCTGTTTTGTGGAATACAGATTATCTGATTTAAAACTTTTAAAACATCCGATTCATCGTATATTGGCTCCAAATCAAAACTCTCGCCTTTTTTACCTGCTTTCTTTTTTAAGTATTCTATATCTTTTGATTGTATGTTTGCAGAATCCATCATTATAAGACTAGCAAGATCTCTGGTAGCCGGAGTCGTATATATACTTCCGATAAATCCATTTTTAATAATTGTCGGATAACTGCCGCAGTGATCAAAATGCGCATGAGTCATAATACATGCATAAATTGTTTTTGGATCAAAAGGCAAATTCCTGTTTTTTCTGTCTGCTTCCTGCCTGTGACCTTGAAACGATCCGCAGTCTATCATTATCCTTTTACCGTCATATTCGATAACGTGTTTGGATCCCGTAACCTCTTCAGCAGCGCCGTATGAATAAAACTTAATACTCATCAATTTTTCTCCAAAAATTATCTTAATTATAACATGATAGGACAATCAAAACTTGAGCCGAAGCATAAAGACCCCAGACATAAATAACATCGTATTTGATTTTTTTATAAAAAGCATCAAATCCTACAATTAAATCAGACAGCCAAAATAAACCAATACCTACAGCAACCATTATAGATCTAATATTAACTCCTGTGGTAAGATTGCCTATACCCAAAAGCAATGCTAACGATACAGCAAGCATATATGGACTCCCCAATATTTTTACTATTGGAGTTTTAAAATTCTTATTAAATAAAAAGAAAACAGATATTAAAATAATCAATATTATAAAGACAATAAAAATATGATAAAGATTAAATGTATAATTAAGATAAAAAGCATAACTGTAAATTAAATGAGTAAACAAAAAAAATACCAGCCCAAATTGAAGATTTTTTTGATCGCCTGTTTCGAGCATATTAAAAATATCACCGACAAGAGAAAAAACAAGTCCTAAAACAATCAATAAGGTGTAGCGATCACTATTTAAATAAAGTTTATATATGGCCAATGTTACAAATAAAATACTTGTTAGCGGAGTAAAAAAATATTTCAAATTAATCCTATTTAACACTGTAAAGATGATTTTCAATAATGTTGATAAAATAATTGAACATAATATAATATAAAATATCATATACGACCTCCGAAATTTATTTATTCATAATTATATTAATAAAATAAGGTTTCAAAAGCAATTAAAATATAAAAAACATAATTACAGTCATATCTAAATGTAAATTTTTAATTCTTTTGCTATAAATTGTTGATTAAATGTTAAAATCTGCTAAATAAAGTAAATTATTTATTTAATAAGGATATTTATGAATTTTGAAATTAATTACGAAGCATTGCTTATAGGTCTTCCTATTTTTATTATATCTGGATCTATACACGAATTTGCTCATGCATTTTTTGCCGACATACAGGGAGATCCAACGGCAAGAATGAATGGTAGGCTGACAATTAACCCCATAGCCCATGTCGATCTTATCGGCACAATATTATTCCCTGTAATAAATATTTTAACTGGATTTAAAATTTTCGGATGGATGAGACCTGTACCAACAAACCCCAATAATTTTGAGAATCCTTCAAAAGGTCAGGCAATAGTAGCTTTTGCAGGTCCTTTTTCAAATTTCGTTCAGGCTTCGATTGGAGCTTTATTATTTAAAATAATCATAATCTTAAAATTTTATTTCTTCAGTAATTCAAGTGAATTATTTTTTTATGCTTATGGCATCATAGGGAAAGTATTAAATTTCTATATATCTATAAACATATTATTAATCACTACTGTCCGAAAGTTTTTGAAATAAAAGAATTTACAACTCCTCGATA